>NZ_JBKGHJ010000109.1:0-19250 GCF_046520365.1 Corallococcus sp. 4LFB | reverse complement strand
CCCAACCCGCGCGGCTGCCTCGACGCCCGCGCCCGGACGGCTGCGGCTGCCGGTGCCGCGCTCGGTGCCCGCCGTGCCGCCCGTGGGGTGCGCGTCCAACTCGTCGGCGGACAGCCCCTCCACCGCGTCCAGCAGGGCGTCGATGAACTCCTGCGCGTTCTGGTAGCGGTCCTCCTTCTCCGGCGCGAGCGCCTTGGTGAAGAAGGCGTCCAGCTCCGGCGGGACCGGCGCGCCCTGGCGCTTGCTGTTCACCGGGGGCACGGGCTGCGTCAGCGACGCCGTCAGCGCCTTGCGCACCGTGTTCGCGCCGTAGGGCGAGCTGCCCGTGAGGCAGAAGTAGAGCACGCCCGCCATCGAGTAGAGGTCGGAGCGCTGGTCCACGGACTCGCCGCCGGCCTGCTCGGGCGGCATGTACTGCGGGGTGCCCAGCACCTGGCCCGTGGAGGTGAGCTGCTCCTCCTCGTCCTGCTCCAGCGCCTTCACCAGACCGAAGTCCAGCACCTTGACGAAGTCCTTCCCGTCGAGCGCCTGGACCATGATGTTGTGCGGCTTCAGGTCGCGGTGGACGCAACCCTCTTCATGCGCGTGCGCCAGCCCCAGCGTGGCCTGCTCCAGCAGGTTCACCGCGCGGCGCAGCGTCATGGGCCCTTCGCGCTTCACCAGCTCCTTGAGGCTCTCCCCCTTGAGGAGCTCCATCACGTAGTAGCAGGTGCCGTCCGCGGCCCGGCCGAAGTCGAAGATGGTGATGACGTTCGGGTGCCTGAGCCGGCTGGCGATCTCCGCCTCGCGGCGGAAGCGCTCGAAGAACTGGGGCGCCGCGGCGAGCGACGGGTTGAGCGTCTTCACGGCCACCGGGCGCTGCACGGACGTCTGGGTGGCCCGGAACACCATGCCCATGCCGCCCTGACCCAGGACGCTCTCAATCTTGTAGCGGCCGTCCAGGACCTGGCCCAGGAGCTGGAGGCTCTGCGCCGCGCACAGGTGATCTTGACCTTCGGTACTACCGCAGTGGGGGCAGGGGGCGGCCATGGGTGCCGGGAGTATAGGCAAGCCCCGCCTTCCGCCCAACCGGGGAGATGTGCTCCCTGAGCAGTCAGGCAGGCATCAGAACCGTTCCCGTAGGGCTTGCCGGCTGTTATCTCCCCCCTCCGCCATGAGCCTCGTCATCGCCCAGGACATCAGCCTCGCCTACGGAAAGAAGGTCCTCTTCGACGAGGACAATTTCACCCTTGGTCCCAGGGACCGGGTGGGCCTGGTGGGGGCCAACGGGACGGGCAAGTCGTCCCTGATGAAGATCATCGCCGGGGTGAGCCAGCCGGACGGGGGCACCGTCCAGTACAGCCGCCGGGCCCGGGCGGGGTACCTGCCCCAGGAGATCGCCGGCCTGCCGGAGGGCACGGTGGTGGAAGCCGTCATGAGCACCGTGCCCGGCCGGGAATCGCTGGAGTCGCGCCTGAAGGACACGGAAGGCGCGCTCGCCCAGGCCACGGACGAGGAGGAGCAGCTGGAGCTGGCGCAGACGCTGGCGGACCTCCACGCGGAGCTGGACGACTTCGAGAACCGCTACGGCCGGCACCACGCCGAGCGCATCCTCAAGGGCCTGGGCTTCAAGGACGCGGACCTGTCCAAGCCCACCCAGGCGCTCTCCGGCGGCTGGCGCATGCGCGCGGCGCTGGCGGGCCTGCTGCTCCAGGACCCGGACCTGCTCTTGCTGGACGAGCCCACGAACCACCTGGACGTGCCCACGCTCGCGTGGTTCGACGGGTTCCTGCGCCGCTCCAACAAGGCGATGGTGCTCATCTCCCACGACCGCGACTTCCTCAACCGGCAGATCAACCGGGTGGTGTCGCTGGAGCTGGAGGGCGTGCGCGAGTACGCCGGCAACTACGAGGACTACAAGCGCCAGCGCGCGGAGGAGATGGTGCTCCTCCAGGCCCGGGCGGAGAAGGTGGAGCAGCGCCGCGCGGAGCTGCAGGGCTTCATCGACCGGTTCGGCGCGAAGGCCACCAAGGCGAAGCAGGCGCAGAGCCGCGCGAAGATGCTGGCCAAGCTGGAGAAGGTCCAGATCCTGGAAGAGCGCCAGACGATGAAGTTCCGCTTCCCGGAAGTGGAGCGCTCCGGCCGGGACGTGGTGTTGATGGAGGGCATCACCAAGCGCTACGGCGCGCTCACCGTCTACGACGGGCTGGACGCGCGGCTGGAGCGGGGCCAGCGCATCGCCGTGGTGGGCGCGAACGGCGCGGGCAAGACGACGCTGCTCAAGATGGTGGCGGGGGAGCTGGCGCCGGACACCGGCAAGGTGTCCCTGGGGCACAACGTGGTGGTGGGCTACTACGCGCAGCACCACGCGGACAAGCTGGACCGCCACAACACCATCATCGAAGAGGTGCGGCCCCTGGCGGCGGACAAGCCGGAGAGCTACGTGCGCGGCGTGCTGGGCGCGTTCCTCTTCAGCGGCGACGACGTGGAGAAGCCCATCGGCGTGCTGAGCGGTGGCGAGCGCGCCCGCGTGGCGCTGGCGAAGCTGCTGCTCATCCCGTCCAACTTCCTGCTGATGGACGAGCCGACGAACCACCTGGACCTGGACTCGTCGGAGATGCTGATTGAAGCGCTGAAGCTGTACGGCGGCACGCTGCTGTTCGTGAGCCACAACCGCAGCTTCATCAACAACCTGTGCACGCACGTCTGGGAGGTGGCGGACGGCAAGCTCACGTCGCACCCGGGCAACCTGGACGAATACCTCTACCACCAGGAGCAGCAGCGCCTGGCGGCGGAGGGCGCGGACCCGGGCGCGTCGAACGGGAAGGGCGCGGCGGCAGGCACAGGGCCGGTGTCGGAGAAGGAGCGCAAGCGCCAGGAGGCGGAGGCGCGCCAGCGCAGGTCCGTGGTGGAGGGCCCCATCAAGAAGGAGATCGCGAAGCTGGAGGAGCGGATCGCGAAGGTGGAGGCCGAGCAGAAGGAGCGCGAGGGGCAGCTGGCGGACCCGGTGCTCTACAACGACTTCGCCCGGGCGAAGCCGCTGATGGACGCGCACCGTGCGGGCAAGGAGGAGCTGGAGGACCTCTATGCCCGGTGGGAGGCCGCGCAGGAGAAGCTGGCGGCGGCGCAGGCGTAGGGGCCTACTGGACGTCGAAGACCATCCGGACCGGGGCGCCGCCGCGTTCGATTTGCAGCTCGACGCGCCGGGCGTCGCGCAGCGTGTGGAAGGCCTCCAGCGCCTTGTCGGGGCTGTCCAGGTCCAGGCCGTTGATGCGCTGGAGCATGTCCCCGTTGCGCAGCCCCAGCCGTGAATAGAGCGAGCCTTCACGGATGGAGAACAGCTTGAAGCCCACCGCGCGGCCGTCTCGGAAGGAGGGGACGACGCGCGCCTGCATCATCAGTTGATCCAGGTGCGTGAGGGCCTCGGTGACGTCCTCGCGGGGCACGGCGTAGGTGTCCGCGCCCGTCTCGCGGATGCCCCGGCCCAGGGCGGCGCCGGGCTGGATGTTCACCGGAACGGGCGCCACGCTTCCCGTGCCGTCGATGTATTCGAGCCGCCCGTCCACCAGCAGCAGGATGCGCTCCCGCTCGATGGCGAAGACGCGGGCACCCTGGAGGGTGTCACTGACCATCAGGCTGCGCGCGCTGCCGGCCGGAAGCTCATGGATGGAGGCCATGGACCACCGGGGATCCTGTGACACCAGGGTGCCCAGCAGCCGGATGCCCAGGGTGCTCCGGCGGAGGTCCGGCGGACGATCCGGCTCCACCCTCACTCCGGTGACGAACGAAAGGCCGGTCAGTTGCGCCAACCGCGTCGCATCCAGCGCCGGAGCGGGAGCGGCGTTCGAAGGCGCTGGAGCCGCGGCCCAGGTGTCCCGGACTCCAGGCATCACCAGGACCGCGAGCCCTTGATTCACGATGAGCGCGGCCGTCAGGGCACACGAAAAGACAAGCAGGACGGACAGACCCTGGATGGACCTCTGCATTCCACGGTTCACGCAAAACCTCCCATGCTGGAACAGGGAGGCCTTGAGCAAGACAAAGGCCAGAAGGGGAGGGCACCGGGCTTCAGAGGGAGCGCCCACCGGGCTCAGCCTGTCGCTGGACCGCCTGTCATGAAAGGCGGTGCCAGGAATGACAAAGCGACATGACCGCTACTTGAAGATCTTCGACAACAGCCACACGACGGCGGACTCCGCGGCGCTGTTGTTCAGGTGCCGCGCGCGGCGGCCGTAGGTCTCGCTGGGCTGGGCCTTGGTCAGCTCGTCCGTGTAGGGCGCGGAGCCTTCCGGCGCGCAGCTTCCACAGTACAGCCGCTCCTCCCAGACGAAGCCGTAGCGCGCATCCATCCGCCGACCGCACGTCACGCAGGCCGGCTCGTCGCCGATGAGCACCCTGGGCAGCAGGTTCAGGCTCCGCCGGTCCTCGTACTCGTGCTCGAAGTCGGCGGTGGGCGGCGGCTCGGGGCGGGGCTCCGGCTCCGCGGCCTTCTGGAGCCGGGCCAGCTCCTCCGCGTCCAGGGCCACGCCCCGGCACTTCCCGCAGACATCCACCGCCACGTCGCGCAGCTCCACCTCCGGCAGCGGCGCCGCGCCGCACGTGGGGCAGGTGGGCGCCTGACGCCCGCAGGACGGACAGCCCGGGACGTACTGGAGCGACGCCTCACAGCCCTTGCACCGCCCGGGCCTGCCCTTCGCCTGCTCGAAGACGGCCGTCAGCGTGGGCGCTCCGACGACGCGCGCCAGCATCTCCTCCTCGAACCAGGCGGCGCCGCACGCACCGCACTCGTCGCGCACCAGGCCCCGGGAGTAGGTGTTGCGCATCGGGGTCTGGCAGTAGGGGCACGCCTGCATGGCGTCCGCCAGCCTACCGGGTCTTCCCCGGAAACGGGATGCCGGGGGCTCACCCCGCGCGGCGGCGCTTCTCCTTCTTCGGCTTGGGCTCCGGCGGCTTCGGGGCGGGCGTGGGTTCGCGCAGCTCCTCCGGGACGGGCAGGGCGGGCTGCGAGGGGCGCGTCGGGGGCGCGGGCGTGCCCTCCGGCAGCGCGCCGTCCACCGGCTCGGCCGGGAGCGCCGGCAGCCGGATGATGAACGCGGTGCCTTCGCCCACCTTGCTCTGCACGCTGATGCTGCCGCCGTGGTTCTTCACGATGCGCTGGCAGATGGCGAGCCCCAGGCCCGTGCCCTTCTGCTTCGTCGTGAAGAAGGGCACGAAGATGTGCGGCTGCTGATCCGCCGGGATGCCCGGGCCGTTGTCGGAGACGCGCACCTCCACGAACTCGCCGGCCGCGCTGCGGAAGTCCGCGAAGCGCTCCGGCTTCTCCGTGCGCACCGTGATGCGGCCCGGCTGCGGCCCCAGCGCCTGCACCGCGTTCTGCACCAGGTTGATCAGCACCTGCTTGAGCTGCTCCGCGTCGCCCTCCGCGCGCGGCAGGCGCAGGTCCAGCTCCACCGCCAGCTCCGCGGTGGCCGGCATGTCGTTCTGGATGAGCCGCATCGTGCGCGTCACGACCTCGTTGAGGTCGGTGGGCCCGAAGCTCTGCTTCAGCGGCCGGGAGTAGTCCAGGAACGCCGTCACCACGCCGTTGAGCCGGTTCACCTCCTCCACGATGACGTCCAGGAACTCGCCGTCCTCGCCCGGCAGCCGCTTGGGGTCCAGGCACTGCGCCGCCCCCTTGATGGCGCCCAGCGGGTTGCGGATCTCATGCGCCAGGCCCGCCGCCATCTCACCCAGCGCGGCCAGGCGGTCGCGCTCGCGGATCTTCTCGTACAGCTTGGAGTTCTCCAGCACCGTCGCCATCCGCTCGGAGACCTCCAGGATGAGGGCGATCTCATCCGACGCGTACGCCTCCGGCACCCGTTCGTCCCACAGGTTCAGGAAGCCGATGACGCGGTCGTTGCCCAGCAGCGGCACGCAGATGCCCGCCTTCATCTGGAGCAGCGCGGCGCGCGTGTCGTTGAGCCGCTTCAGCTCATCGCGGAAGCGCTTGCCCTCCACCGCCTGCACCCGCATCACGGAGATGCGCCGCTCGATGTTCTCCAGCAGCACCGCCTTCTGCCCGCTGGCCACCGCGAACAGCACGCCGCGCGCGGCGGCCGTGTCCAGCAGCGCCACCGGCAGCGGCCCGCGCGAATCCAGGAGCCGGTACCCGGGCCGGTCCTCCGCCATCAGGTACACCGACGCGTGCGTCACGCGCCCCGTCTCGTGCAGCGCGTCCAGCACCACGCGCGCCAGCTCTGAAATCTCGATGACGGACGCCATGCGCACGCGCAGGGTGCTCAGCGTGCCCAGCAGCGCGAAGCGTTCACGGAAGAAGATGCGCACCACCATCTCCTCCACCTTGGTGCGCAGCGGATCCAACAGGATGAGGATGACGAACGCGGCCACCACCGTGTTGAAGACGAACAGCGACGTGTTCTCGTCCACCCACGCGGTGAGCACCGTGAAGACCGCGGCCAGGATGATGGCCAGCACCGTCTGCGAGGCGATCTTCCCCAAGAGCTCGTGCAGGTCCATCAGCCGCAGCCGCAACAGCGTCTGCGCCAGGAAGAACAGGTAGAGCGTCGCGAAGACGGGCCCCAGCGTGGGGAACGGGATGTCGTAGCGCGACAGGAAGTCCAGCCCGTTGAACACCACCGCCGCGCCCGCGCCAATGGCCAGGTACGCCAGCCGGAACTGCTCGATGCGCGACTCCGTCGTGCGCACCCGGTGCACCAGCAAGGACACGGAAGTGAACAGCGTGCCCAGCACCCAGGCGCCCATTGCCACCCGCGCCCAGGCCTTGTCCGCCAGGGGTGTAACGGCGACCGTCAGCCCCAGCACGCCGGACAGGAGGGCGAGCCGCCGGCCGACCTGGTGGGCGCTCTTGCTGACCCCCAGGAACTCGAGGAAGAAGGCGACCGCCGCCCCGGGCACCAGGGAGACGACGAGCACCGTCGCCCCCAGCGCGATGCGCGACACCCAGGGGTAGTCCTGGGCGGGGAAGATGCTGTGGAAGAAGAGGCTGAGGTAGTACCCGGCGACCGTCAGGGTGAAGACGGAGTAGAGGGTGAGGACCCGGGGCCGTCCGGGGCGCAACAACATGGACACGCCCAGCGCCAGACCGATGATGGAAGCGAGCAGTGCGCTCTGGGTGCGGATATCCATGTGCAGGCGGACAGTCTAACCTCTGTCAGGGGCTGGAAATTTTCCATCCATCCCCAGTTGTCCTCGGGCGTGCCCGAGCGCATCTCCCAGGGTCCCCGAGGCCCCCGCGAATGAAAGTGTCCCTCCAGCATCTCGCCCTCCTCGCCTCCGCGGCGCTGTTGTCCGCGCAGCTCCCGCCCCCGCCGACCCCGCTCCCGCCACGGCTCCGGCCGCGACGGCTCCGGCGCCGGGCTCCCCAGGCTCCCCAGGCTCCGATGACGACACGGATCAGGCCCCCACGACGCGCACGGACAGCGCGCCGTCGGAGGCGCAGCTGACGCCGCCGCCGGACGCGGACAAGGCGCCGTCGCCGGTGGGCTACGTGCAGGTGTTCAACCCGGCCTTCCCGGGCATCGCGCCGCCCACGCCGGTGGTGCACCGCGGGCGCCGCTACGGGCTGGAGGACCTGACGCCGTACTTCGCGGACGGCAAGAAGCGGGACGCGAAGGACGCGTTCGACAAGGGCCAGTACACCCAGGCGCGCACCCTGCTGGAGGGCGAGGGCGACAGCCCGCCGGTGCGCTACCTGCGCGCGCTGTCGGCGGTGCGGGCCGGGGACGACCAGGCGGCGGCGGCGGAGATGGCCGCGCTCGCCAACGACTACCCGGCGCTGAAGGACCGCTGCCTCACGCACGCGGGCGTGGCGCTGGAGTCCCAGGGCCGGCTGGACGCCGCGGCGGCGAGCTTCAAGCAGGTGCCGGAGGGCTCGCGCATGTACGTGGACGCGCGCCTGGGCCTGGCGCGCGTGCTGCGCAAGAAGAAGGACTACGACGGCGCCATGGAGGCGCTGACGCCGCTCACCCAGCGCATGATGACGGGCTGGGGCCGCAACGTGGGCGCGGAGGCGCTCATCGCCACGGCGGACCTCGCGGTGGAGAAGAAGGACAAGGCCGCGGAGCGGGCCGCGCTGTGGAAGCTGTGGGCCAGCCAGCCCCTGTCGCCCATCGTCAATCAGGTGGAGAAGCGCCTCAAGGGGCTGACGCCGCCCATGGAGGCCAGGGTGGGCCGCGCGGAGGCGCTGATTGAGGCGCACCGCAACAAGCAGGGCATGGCCATCCTGGAGCCGATGCTCAAGACGCTGAAGCTGCCGGACGCGCTCGCGTGCCGCGCGCACTTCGCCTTCGGCAAGGGGCAGCGCAAGGAGCGTCAGCACACCGCCGCCATCCAGGTGCTCACGCCGGTGGCGGAGCAGTGCAAGGACCGCGACCTGCTGGCCCGCGTGCTGTACGTGCTGGGCTCGTCGCGCTCCATCGTGGATCAGCAGCACGGCCCGGACACCTACGAGCGGCTGGCGAAGGAGTTCCCGGACCACTCGTTCGCGGACGATGCGCTCTTCTACGCGGCGGACCTGTACGTGAAGACGAACCGCCCCAAGGACGCCATGGCGCGCCTGGACCAGGTGGCCCGGCTGTACCCCAAGGGCGACTTCCTGGGCGAGGCGCTCTTCAAGGCCTTCTGGGTGGCGCGCACGTCGAACGTGGAGGACGGGGGCTTCTCCTTCCTGGACCGCATCGAGGAGCAGTTCGCCAACGCGGACGAGTCCTACGACGTGGAGCGCGCGCGCTACTGGCGGGCCCGCACGCTGGAGGAGCGCGGCAACATCCAGGGCGCCGCGGAGCTGATGGAGAAGCTCGCGGTGGAGCACCCGGCCACGTACTACGGCCTGATGGCGCGCTCGAAGCTGGGCGAGCTGGACCCGAAGCGGCTGGAGCGCGTGTCGGCGTCCATCTTCGACGTGCCGGAGGCCGCCAGCCCCTGGCCCATGTTCGCGGGCCCCATGGGGGACGACCCGCACTTCCGCGCGGGCGTGGAGCTGCTGCGGCTGGGCTTCCCGGACTCCGTGTCGTCGGAGCTGATGCTGGTGAACCGCACCAACCAGCCGCCGGAGTCCATGCGGCTCCTGGTGATGGTGCTGTCGCAGTCCGGCGACGCGCGCTCGGCGCACGCCATCGCGCGGCTCGCGCTGCGCAAGGACCTGAGCGGCCGCATCACCGCGCAGACGCGGCCGGTGTGGGAGGTGGCTATCCCAACGCGTTCCGCGACCTGATTGAAAAGCACACCGCGACCGCGGGCGTGGAGCCGGACCTGCTCCAGGCGCTGATGCGCGAGGAGAGCGCGTTGGATCCCAAGGCCCTGTCCTGGGCCGGCGCCATGGGCCTCACGCAGCTGATGCCGTCCACGGCGAAGGGCGTGGCGCGCGAGCTCAAGGTGAAGAAGTTCACCGTGGACTCGCTGCTCCAGCCGGAGCTGAACATCCGCTTCGGCGCGCACTACCTGGGCGGCCTCATCAAGAAGTTCAAGGGCCACACGCCCTACGCGGTGGGCAGCTACAACGCGGGCTCCGGCGCGGTGAACCGCTGGCGCGCGGCCAGCCCGGACCTGCCCCTGGACGCGTGGGTGGAGGAGATCCCCATCGCGGAGACGCGCGGCTACATCAAGCGCGTGCTGCGCTCCTACAACACCTACCAGCTCCTGTACGGCCGCGCGCCCAAGGTGCCGGTGATGCCCAGTGCATCGCGTTAGTGTGTAATCCTGGCTGAAGCCTGAATTCACGCATTCTTTGTGGAGGGGGAGGGGCGGGCCGTGGTTTCGTCGGCCGCCATGCTCCCCCTCCTGACGAGAATCGCTCCCCTCGCGGTCGCGCTGTTCACCCTGGTGGGCCTGTGCTTCCCGGCGCAAGCCGAGGCGCAGGCCTGGTCGCTGACGAAGGCGCAGCGCCAGGCGTTCCTGCGCCACTACGCGCCGGTCATCTTCAAGCGCGCGAACGCGGACGACGGCAAGCACGGCTACGACTGGCTGACGAGCTTCGACTTCGACCAGGACGGGGACTTCTCCAACAACAAGCTGCACTGGAAGCAGATCAACCAGTACGTGGACGCGTCGCGCACGGGCCCCAGCGCCTTCGACAAGTGGCGCATCCGGCCCACGCTCTACACGTCGCTGATTGAATACATGGACGGGGGGAAGAACCTCGTCCTCGTGTATCACCTGTATCACGCGCTGGATAAGAACGCGGCGGGCAACTGGCAGCTCCACGACTGGGAGCGCGTCGAGCTCCACCTTCGCAACGTGGTGGGCAACCCGGGCAGCGGGGAGTCCGTGGCGTTCGCGGTGGTGACGCAGCACAAGCGCAACGTGGTGCGCCGGCAGGGCAGCACGGACCTGAACTTCATGCAGACGGGCACGGGCAGCCACCTGCTCATCTGGCAGGCGGAGTGGTCCGACAAGCTGCTGGCGCCGCACGGGCAGGAGCTGCGCTTCGTGACGGAGCCGTATTCGTTCTTCGCGGGCCGGATGGCGTCGGGCGGGAAGGCGGAGGCGGACGTGAACAACGACGACGGGCGCAAGAAGCTGCACTTCGCGTTCGTGCCGGAGGACGACGCGGCGGCGGTGGCGGCGTTCAACGCGCAGCCGGTGCGGTACTCGACGGCGGACGCGCAGGCCAGCCGCTACGACAACGGGACTTCCGCCAACTGGCCCGCGGTGAAGCGCGTCACGTATGAGCTGCAGGATCTGGCGGACATCCTGCCCACGCACTGGGAGTTCGGCGGCTACGCGACGCACTGGCTGCCGGACGCGCCGCGCTTCTTCTACCTGGAGAGCCCGGTGGTGAACGAGGCGGGGCAGGCGGAGGTGAGCGCGGGCATGCAGCGCTTCTTCGCGAAGACGCGCGACATCGAGGGCCAGGACGACCGGGAGGGCTACCCCTCGAAGGCCTGGTTCTTCGGAACGTTCGAGCTCAACGACAAGGCGTCCGACACGGGCGGTGGCGGTGGCTCGTTCGGCGACAAGTCCTGGGCGAGCACGGTGGTGGACTCGCGAGGCCAGACGCGCGCGAGCGCCAGCGGCTACCCGGCGTCGGCGGGTTCCTACTGGTGGCAGCACGACTACTTCGTGCACTCGGGCGTGACGGATGACACCGACGGGCAGGAGCAGGGCTTCTGGCTGCAGGGCGGGTGGTATCTGCCCCAGAACGGCGGGTTCGACGGACGCTGGGTGCAGCTCTTCGACGACCGGCCAGGCAAGGAGTCTGGCGAGTACTGAATTGGTCCTGATTGCCGGGGGGCGGCGGAGCGAGAAGCGGCGCTCATGCCCTGCTGGCCGTGGGCGAGGTAAAGGGCTCGGGGGCAGGGATAGGCTGATAGGTTTAGGGCGCAATTCCCCCCCTCGTTTGCGTGAAGGAACAACACGCCATGAGCCAGCCCAGCTCCCCCAGCCCTCAAGCCATAGACCTCAACCGCACCGCCGTGGAGATCGCCCCCGAGACCTTCTGGGTCGGGAAGCGCGAGCCCGGCGGCATCTTCTTCGCCAACCCGTACCTGCGCCGCTTTCGGGGCACGGACGCGCGGACGAAGAAACCCGCTGAGTTCAACCTCCTCATCGACCCCGGGTCGAGCAGCGACTTCTCCACCATCCACACGAAGGTGGTGTCGCTGATTGGCGGGATGGACCGGCTGTCGGCGCTCTTCATCAACCACCAGGACCCGGACGTGGGGTCCTCGGCGAACATCATCTCCGCGCGCTACTCGCCGCGCGCGAGCATCCTGTGCTCCGAGGACACCTGGCGGCTCATCGTCCACTTCAACCTGCCGCGCAACCGCTTCATCCCGACGGAGAAGTTCACGACCGGGCTGAGCGTGCCCACGGGGCACAAGCTGTTGCCGGTGCCGTCACCCTTCTGCCACTTCCGGGGCGCGGTGATGCTCTACGACCCGCAGACGCGGGTGCTCTTCACGGGGGACCTCTTCGGCGGCCTCACGGACAGCAAGGCGCAGGGCCTGTGGGCGGAGGAGTCCGACTGGACGGGCATCCGGGCGTTCCATCAAATCTACATGCCGGTGAACTCGGCGCTGGTGCGCGCGGTGGCGGCCATCCGGAAGCTCACGCCCGCGGTGGAGATGATCGCCCCGCAGCACGGCCGCATCATCCGGGGCAAGCTGGTGCACCAGTTCCTGGAGCGCATGGAGCGGCTGCAGGTGGGCCTGGACATCATCGACGAGGCGCAGGACCGCACGCACCTCCAGGCCTGGAACTCGGTCATCGACCGGGTGCTGGCGCTGGCGCGCGGCTACCTGGGCGACTCCGTGGAGGCGAAGCTCACCGCGAGTGACGCGCTGTCGGACACGGCGAAGTTCAACGGCCCGCGGCTGGAGGTGACCCGCATGGGCAAGTGGACGCTGGAGCACGTGGTGGAGGTGCTCTGCCAGGGCGAGCCGTCGGAGATCTCCGGCCCCATCATGGTGGAGGCCACCATCGCCGCCGCGGAGTACAACCTGCCCACGCCTCACCTGGACATCGAAGGCGCGGGTGCGCCGGCCCCCGTCTCGCTGCTGGAGTCGTGACGGGTGGCGCCCAAGGACCGAGACAGCGGAGGGTTGACCTACCTGGGCCCGCAGGCGCTGAACGCGCGGCCGGGCAGCGCCGTGGCCGAGGACGAGCTCGGGCCGACGCTGCCGCAGATGCGGACGCCCGTGTCTCCAGGCGGGACGTGGATCCAGGGGGCCGTGACGCCAAGGCCCCACGTGCCCGCGAACCAGGGGCTCGTCCCGGGGCAGGTGGTGGCGGGGCGCTACCGGGTGGAGAAGTGGCTGGGCGTGGGCGGCACGTCGGCGGTGTACCAGGCGCTGGATTTGAAGAATCACCAGCGCGTGGCGCTCAAGGTGCTGGCGGTGCCGCACGCGGACGAGGCGATGGTGACGCGCTTCCGCCAGGAGGTGGAGCACGCCCGGGCGCTGGAGCATGTGAACATCCTGCACGTCTTCGACGTGGGGTCGGAGGGGGACAGGCATTACCTGACGGTGGAGCTGCTGGAGGGCAGGGACCTGCGGCAGGTGATGCAGGAAGGGCGCCCCACGCTGGCCAAAGCCTTGCGGTGGCTGACGCACGCCACGGTGGCGCTGGAGCACGCGCACGCGCACGGCGTGCTGCACCGGGACGTGAAGCCGGGGAACCTGTTCATCACGCGCACGGGTGTGCTGAAGCTGATGGACTTCGGGCTCGCCAAGAGCGCGCACGTGATGGGCAACACGGCCCAGGGCGCGACGCTGGGGACGCCGGAGTACATGGCACCGGAGCAGGTGACCGGGGCGGAGGTGTCACCGGCCACGGACCTGTATGCGTTAGGCGTGGTGGCGTACGAGCTGCTGACGGGGCAGTTGCCGTTCCGTCATGCGCAGCCCGTGCCGCTGATGCTGATGCACGTGCAGGAGGCGCCGGTGCCGCCGAGAAAGGTGCGTCCAGAGCTGCCGGAAGCTTTCGAGCAGGCCGTCCTCAAGCTGATGCGGAAGCGGCCGGAGGAGCGTTACGCCAGTGCAACAGTGCTGCGCGCTGAACTGGCGAAGCTGTGGCCGCTGGCACTCCAGCGCGGGCGCGCGTTATAGCGGGCTCCTTCCGCAAGGGGCCCGCCATGTCTGTCAAATTCAACCACACGATCATCCACGCGAAGGACCAGGTCGCGTCCGCGCGATTCCTCGCGGAGCTGCTCGGACTGCCGGAGCCCACGCGCTTCGGGCACTTCCACGTGGTGAAGCTGTCGGATGGGGCGTCGCTCGACTACATGACCACGCAGGACGCCATCTCCGCCCAGCACTATGCGTTCCTCGTCACGGAGGGGGTCTTCGATTCGCTGATCGCGAAGATCCGCGACCGGAAGATCCAGCACTGGGCGGACCCGTTCGGCCGGCAGGAGAACCAGATCAACACCCATGACGGAGGTCGCGGGGTCTACTTCCAGGACCCCAGCGGCCACTACATGGAGGCCATCACCGTGCCCTACGGCGGCTGGTGACGTCTCGCGAATCAGTCCCGCAATCTCTTGCGAGGTTCTGGACAGGCGCCACCGGAACCCTCGAATTCCGCTACGCCAGATTTGAAAACCGGCAAGCCTGGCGGACATGTGAAGATAATTCGTGCCCGCATGTCTCTGTATGAGATGATGTGCCACATTGTGGCAGCCTCACGTAAGAGCGCTCGGGCCTCTGCGGCAAAAGTGCGTGACACGCGATCAAGTCCGCGCACTCCGATCAGCGTTCCTGGGGCGCCCACAGCGGTCTCGCAAAAGAAGATAATGCTTTCGATTCCATCCGAAGCTCGGCGCGCGGTAACGACGGTCTCCCACTTGCGCGAAGCTGCCTGCGCATCATCACTTCCTTCTTGATGCGAAATCCTCGCCTCCGGCCAGCGTTCATCGATACATGCACGCACAGCGTGAGACAGCCAGGTCGAGTCCGCTGGCACAAGGGCTGAGTACACTCCTCTCTGGAGGGCGCCCCTGCTTCTCAAGAGAGCAAGATTCGTAATCTGGTGACGCCTGAAGATGGCGTCGCAGAAGCACTGAATGACAAATTCAGTAAAGGCGTTCGGCCTGGGCTCGCAGGTAATGATGTCTACATCCGTCAGTCCATTGAGAAGGGGGATGAGAAGCGCGCCCACCGAGCCCTCTCCATTGGCGTCGGAAACCAGTCCTTCTCGATAGGTCCGGTGCTGCATCTCCACGGTTGCTGAGATCGTAACATGCCTGGGGTACTCCTTGAGCCCCTGTCCGCCCTCTGAATACACGTCGAGATCGATGCCGCAAACAAGTCGCGGCCATCGTTTCCTCAGCGAACGCACAAATCGATGGATGATCCACTGGACGCCGTCTGCCAATGCGAAATCGTTATCAAATCCAGACATATTGCCTCTCGATGGCCTTGCTTCGGCCATGGTCTCGGGTTGCCATCCGTGGAAGACAACGATGCTCATCTGGTGGGGCTTCCCGGCACTTCCCAGGTAGTGCCTTCCGCGCGGAACAGAGGCGTTCTGCTCGTACACTTCCTGACGGGGTACCGATGGCGATGCCAGCTAGGCCCAAGCGATTGGCTCGGGATCCGATAGTCGGAGGTAGGCTCCGGCAGCATGGGCGCTGCATCGAACGAGGCTAAAGAGAAGAACGCACTTCTGCGCGGTCTTCCCTCCATCGAACAACTCCTGCGGCGGCCGTCGCTGGAGTCCCGACTCGCGAACCTTCCCCATGCCCGTGCGGTTGCCGCGCTGCGGCTCGCCGTCGAACGCGTGCGCTCCCGGCTCCTGGCCGGTGACTTGCGGCCCTTCGAGGACGCGGACGTGGAGACAGCGCTCGCGTCCCTGGCCACGCCGAACCTGCGGCCGGTGATCAACGCTACCGGCGTCGTGCTCCACACGAACCTGGGCCGCGCGCCTCTCGCCCCTGAAGCCGTGGAGCGCGTCGTCGCCGTGGCCCGGGGATACTCCAACCTCGAATACGACCTGGACGAGGGCGAACGCGGCAGCCGCTACGCGCCCCTCATCGGCCACCTGCGCACGCTCACCGGCGCGGAGGACGCCATCGTCGTCAACAACTGCGCGGGCGCCGTGCTGCTCGTCCTCGCCGCGCTCGCTTCCGGCCGTGAGTGCGTCGTGTCCCGAGGCGAGCTCGTCGAAATCGGCGGTGGCTTCCGCATCCCGGACGTCATGCGCCAGTCCGGCGCGAAGCTCGTCGAGGTCGGCACCACCAACCGCACCCGCCGCGCGGACTATGCCAACGCCTTGAGCCCGGACACCGGCCTCATCGTGAAGATCCACCGCTCCAACTTCGCGCTCGTCGGCTTCACGGAAGAGGCGTCCCTCGCGGAGCTCACCGAACTGGGACGCTCCCGTAACGTGCCCGTGTTCCAGGACCTGGGCTCCGGCGCGCTCGTGCCGCTGTCCGGCCCGGGCCTCACCCCGGAGCCCACCGTGGGCCAGGCCATCCGCGACGGCGCGGACGTCGTTGCCTTCTCCGGCGACAAGCTCCTCGGGGCCCCAGGCAGGCGTCATCGTCGGCCGCGCGGACCTGCTCCAGCGCATCAAATCCCACCCGCTCACACGCGCGCTGCGTGTCGACAAGATGACGGTCGCGGCCCTGGAGGCGACGCTGGAGCTGTACCGGGATGGCCGCCCGGAGGCGGTCCCCACCCAAAGCCTGCTCACCCAGCAGCCAGCTTTGTTGCAGGCCCATGCCGAACGGCTGGCGGCCCTGCTCGCGGCGCGCGGCGTCGGGGGCCGGGTCGTGTCCGTGGATGGACAGGTGGGTGGAGGTGCCATGCCCCTGTCCCGGTTGCCTTCCTACGCTTGCAGCCTCACCGTAGAAGCGCCGAAAGTATTCCTGGAACGTCTGCGCGAAGCCGAGGTGCCCGTTATTGGCAGGATTGCGGATGACGAGGTCGTTCTCGACGTCCGGTGTCTCTCAGAGGAGGACCTGGGGCAGGTCGCGCAGGCTGTGGCGGCCGCCCGTTCGGGAAACCAGCCATGATCAACAGCGCCGTGCTCGTTTTAAACCGGTACTACCAGCCGGTTCACGTGACGTCGGTCAAACGGGCTTTTTCCCTGCTGTATCAGGGCGTCGCCAAGGCCATCGACGAGCAGTACCGCCTGTATGAGTTCGAGGATTGGGCCGCCCTCAGCGCCACCCAGGACAGCATCACCACCATCGACCGCACCATCCGCGTCCCGCGCGTGCTCGTGCTCGGCGCGTATGACCACCTGCCGCGCGCCAAGGTGCGCTTCTCTCGCCTCAACATCTACGCGCGCGACAACGACACCTGCCAGTACTGCGCGAAGCAGCTGCCCCGCAGCGACCTCAACCTGGACCACGTCAACCCGCGCACCCAGGGGGGCAAGACGACGTGGGAGAACGTGGTGTGCTCCTGCGTCCCCTGCAACCTGAAGAAGGGCGGCCGCACGCCCGAGCAGGCCGGCATGCGCCTGCTCAAGAAGCCCGTGCGCCCCCGCTGGACGCCGCTGTTCCGAGGCGCCATCCGCAAGGTCACCTACCGCGAGTGGCTGCCGTTCCTGCACCTGGCGGACGTGTCGTACTGGAACGTCGAGTTGCTCGACGAGTGACGGCGGACGGCTCCCCGGCCGCCTGCTCCCCGAGCCTCCTGGCGCCGGGCGCGGGCCCCGGGGCTGGCCGTGAAATGGCGGGGTGTCGACTCGGGCGGTAGGACGGGCTTTGATGCGAGCCTTCGTGAAGCCCGCCCCCTTGCCTCCATCCGCTCCCGCCTCGCTTGCTGGCGCTTCGCCGCGTGAGGCCAATGACGTGTCGCCCGCAGGGCCCGCGGGCCTCGCGCGGCGCGCCCGCTCGCGGCGGATCATCGCGGTGGGCGGCGGCAAGGGCGGCATCGGCAAGTCGATGGTGTCCGCGAACCTGGGCGTCGCGCTCGCGCAGGCCGGCCACAAGGTGCTGCTCGTGGACGCGGACCTGGGCGGCGCCAACCTGCACACGTGCCTGGGCGTGGGGCCTCCGGAGGCCACGCTGTCGGACTTCCTCCGGCGCGGGAAGGCCAACCTCGAAGAGGTGATGGTCTCCACCGGCGTGCCGGCTGTCGTTGATCGCCGGCGCGCAGGACTCGCTGGACGCGGCGAACCTCAAGTACGCGCAGAAGCAGAAGCTCCTGCGCACGCTGCTGTCGCAGACGACGGCGGACTACCTCATCCTGGACCTGGGCGCGGGCACCAGCTTCAACACGCTCGACTTCTTCCTCATCGCGGACCACGGCCTGCTCGTCGTGCTGCCGGAGCCCACGTCCGTGGAGAACGCGTACCGCTTCGTCAAGGCGGCCTTCTTCCGCATGCTCCAGCAGACGGAGGCGCGCTACGGCATCCAGGACCTCGTCGAGGGCGCGCTGTCCACCCGCGAGGGCGCCCTGCGGACGCTGCACGACGTCGTCGCGCAGGTGCGGCGCAAGGCCCCTTCGGACGCGGAGCGGCTGGAGCGCGAGCTGGCGGCGTTCCGCGTGCGGCTGGTCGTGAACCAGGCGCGCACGGACGCGGATGAGAAGGTGGGCGCCGCGATGGTGGCCGCGTGGAAGAAGTTCTTCGGCATCGACATGGATGACCTGGGCGCCCTGCGCTACGACGACGAGGCGTGGCGCGCGGTGCGCAAGCGCAAGCCGGTGCTCATCGAGCGGCCCGACGCGCCCGTGGCCCAGGGGCTCCAGCGCATCGCCGCGCGCATCCTGACGCTCGACGGCCCTTCCCCCGAGTCCGCCATCCCATGAAGCCCTTCGCGCAGCAGACCTACTACGAGCTCCTGGAGGTGCCGCCCACGGCCTCCGACGCGGAGATCCGCGCGGCCCACGAGCGCCTGATGGAGTTGTATTCACCGGACTCCATCGCGGTGTACGCGCTGGGGGACCCGGACCAGGTGGCCGCGCTGCGTGAACGGATGAACGAAGCGATGGAGATGCTTACCGACGCGGACCTGCGCGTCGAGTATGACCGCTCCATCGGGCTGTCCACGGAGCGGCTCGCGAAGGCGGCCGTGACGGCGGACGCCGCGGACAAGGTGGACTCGGCCGCGCGGGTCGCGGAGGCCCTGGCCACCGCCGCCGCGGCGCTGGCGAAGGCCGCGGGCGCGGTGGACGCCGAACGGTTGGAGGCGGAGTCGCGGCTGAAGGCCGCGGCGTCCGTGAACGACACGGAAGGAGAGGCGCCGCGCGCGAGCGAGACGCCCGGAAAGAGCGAGGAGCGGATGCGGGGTGAGGAGTCGAAGCGGCAGGAGTCCTCGGGGACGGACGCTCCAGGCGTGCCCCCCGAGCCGGTGAGGGTGGGGGGCGTGGCGGTGGTGGAGGCCTTCCGGGCCTCGTTCACCCGGAGCCTGTCGTTCGTCTATGTCCCGGCGGTTCCGCTGCGTGGGCAGGGCAGGGGAGCCGCCGAAGCTCCGGCGCCTGCCTCGGACGTGAAGCCGTCCGGAGCCGAGGGCGTGGCACCGCAGGCCGTGGAGGCCGAGGCGTCCAGCACGTCCGCTCCCGCGCAGGACGTGGCGGCGCAGGACTCCGCGGGCTCCACGGTGGAGGCTGACGAGGCCGCCACCGCGCCCGTGGGTTCCCCGGTGGACCCGGACGCGGTGGGTACGGGGGCCACCGGCGCCGCGCCGGTCGCTGACGGATCCGCCACGGCCCCGGAACGCGCGGAGGCTGCCCCTGCTCCCGCCGTCTCGAGCCCGCCGGTCTCCGAGGACGCGCCCCAGGCTCCCGCCGTCGAAGCCTCGACGGAGGCCCCCGGCCTCGCGGCCCGCTCCAGAGGCCAGCGCGGTGACGGAACCTCCG
>NZ_JBKGHJ010001099.1:0-945 GCF_046520365.1 Corallococcus sp. 4LFB | reverse complement strand
AGATCGCCTCCCGGCTGGGGCACCCGAACATCGTGGAGGTGCTGGACTTCGACACGCTGGAGGACGGCAGTCCGTTCCTGGTGCTGGAGTACCTGCGCGGGGAGAGCCTCGCGGACCGGCTGCGGCGCGGACGGCTGTCGCTGGAGGAGGTCTTCTCCTTCACGCGGCAGATGGGCTCCGCGCTCCAGACGGCGCACCGCGCGGGCATCGTGCACCGCGACCTCAAGCCCGCGAACATCTTCCTGGTGCCCACGGACTCCGGCGGCGTGGTGGGCGAGCGCGTGAAGCTGCTCGACTTCGGCATCTCCAAGGTCATGTCGTCGGAGACGCTCCAGACGCAGGAGGCGGTGCTCATCGGCACGCCTCAGTACATGTCGCCGGAGCAGGCGCAGGGGCAGAACAGCCGCATCGACGCGCGCACGGACCTGTTCGCGCTGGGCGGCATCGTGTTCGAGATGCTCTCCGGGATGACGCCCTTTGGTGGCGGGTCGCTCGCGCAGATCATCTACCGCGTGGTGCATGAGCCGCCGGTGTCGCTCGTCACGCTGATGCCGGAGCTGCCGGAGAACGTCACGCGGGCGGTGGCGCGGGCGCTGGAGAAGAAGCCGGAGGACCGCCATCCGGACGTCGCGTCGTTCATCGCGGAGCTCACGGGGACGACGCTCCAGTCGCTGCCGGAGACCGAGGAGCAGATCGCGGCCCGGACCTTCTCGCGCACGAAGCGTCCCTCGGGTGTGGCGCTGCCCTCCGTGGCGCCGGGTGACGAGGACGCGCTGGGCGCCACGATGGCACCGGGGGCACAAGGGGCCGGGGACGGGCCGCTTTGGAGCGGACGCGCTCGCGGCGCCGGATGACATCGGCTTCGACGCGACGATGGCGCCCCGAGCCAGCGGCACGGTCCCGTTCGGCCAGCAGCCGCAGGTGGCGGCGGCACGATGGGCTTCG
>NZ_JBKGHJ010001098.1:0-948 GCF_046520365.1 Corallococcus sp. 4LFB | reverse complement strand
GCCCTGCGGCTGGCGGGGGCTCGCAAGCCGGAGGTGCTGAGCACGCCGGGCTTCGAGTGGCCGTTCGGGAGCTGGCGCGAGGCCGCGCCTCAGCCGCGCAGCGCGTCGCGGGCCGTCCAGAGGCCCCGCAGGTAGAGCGCGCCCAGGGCCATGAGACAGACGACGCCCACGGTGACGTTCCAGTGGATGACGCGGCGGATGTTCCAGCCGTAGACGTCCACCAGGGTGCTGGGGTCGCTCAGGCCCACGCCCTCGATGCGGCCGAAGGGGATGCGGTCCACGTCGGTGCGCGCCGCCCACCACTGCTCGAAGCCGTCCATGAACGCCGCCGCGCCCATGGCGACGAAGCCCCAGCGCAGCTGGTGCCGGTGGAGGTAGTGGCCGCGCGGCACGTAGAACGTGGCCATCAAGAGCGTGCCCAGCACCATCAGGCCCGCGTCGCCGCCAAAGAAGGTGAGGGCCTTGGCCTGCGCATGCGTCAGCCCCAACGTGCACACCCCCTGCGCGACGAGCAGCCCCGCGCCCACGCCCAGCCACGTCCACCGGCGGCGCTTCCAGCCCTGCCACGCGAGCGCGCCGCAGAGCCCCGCCATCAGGAGGACCATGAACGTCGAGCGGTCCTCCGACACGTGGGTCACCCACAGCGTGGGCGTGGCGCTGAAGCCGCAGAACCACGCGGTGACGGCGTGCCCCACCTCGTGCACCGGCATCGTGAGGAAGATGCGCAGCAGCCCGTGGAAGCCCGGTGACCCGACCGCGAGGAAGGCGATGACGAGCGCGGCCGGCAACACCGCCAGCCGCAAGCGGGCCTCCAGGGAGCCCCCGCTCCCCGTCTCCCCCTCGTGGAAGGTGATGCCCTCCGTGGTGGGCTCCGGGGCGGGCCGCGCCGCGACCAGGGGCGGCACGAACGTGGGCGCCGCGTGCGCCTCCAGGGCCTCTCGCAACGCC
>NZ_JBKGHJ010001097.1:0-953 GCF_046520365.1 Corallococcus sp. 4LFB | reverse complement strand
GGGTTCTCCGGGTCGATTGAGTACAACACGGACCTGTTCGACGCGGGGACGGTGGAGCGGATGGCGGGGCACCTGGAGGTGCTGCTGGAGGCCATCGCGAAGAACCCGGACGCGAAGGTGGCGCAGCTGCCGCTGCTGACGGAAGCGGAGCGGCGGCAGCAGGTGCTGGGGTGGAACGCGACGCGCACGGCGTTCCCGAGGGAGAAGTGCGTCCACACGCTGGTGACGGAGCAGGTGGAGCGCACGCCGGAGGCGGTGGCGCTGGACTTCGGAGGGGAGCAGCGGACGTTCCGCCAGGTGGAGGCGAGGGCGAACCAGCTGGCACAGCGGCTGGTGAAGCAGGGAGTGAAGCGCGGCTCGCGGGTGGGGCTGTGCGTGGAGCGAGGGGTGGGGATGGTGGAAGGGATGCTGGGCATCCTCAAGGCGGGCGGGGCGTACGTGCCGCTGGACGCGGGCTATCCGCGCGAGCGGCTGGCGTTCATGGTGGAGGACGCCGGGGTGGAGGTGCTGGTGACGCAGGCGTCCCAGCGCGGGGCGCTGCCGGAAGGGCGCTACCAGGAGGTGCTGCTGGACGACGGCGCGCTGGACGCGGAGCCTGTGCAGGCGCCCGAGAGCCGGGTGGACGCGACGGATCCGGCCTACGTCATCTACACGTCGGGAAGCACGGGGCGTCCGAAGGGCGTGTGGGTGCCTCACCGGGCCATCGTGCGGCTGCTGGTGGAGACGAACTTCATCCAGCTGACGGGGGAGGACCGCATCGCGCAGGTGTCGAATGCATCGTTTGACGCGGCGACGTTTGAAATCTGGGGTGTGCTGCTGCACGGCGGGCGGCTGGTGGGGGTGGCGAAGGACGTGGCCCTGTCGCCCGCGGCGTTCGCGGCGTACCTGCGCGACGAGCGCATCAGCACGCTGTTCGTGACGTCCGCGCTGTTCAACCAGCTGGTGGCGCAGTC
>NZ_JBKGHJ010001096.1:0-955 GCF_046520365.1 Corallococcus sp. 4LFB | reverse complement strand
CGCCACGACACGCCGTCCACCGCGAGGTGGTGCACCGCCAGCAGCAGCCACGACGGCTTGCCCTCGCTCCGCTCCACCAGCAGCGCGCGCAGCAGCAGCCCTTCGTCCAACCTCAGGCTGCCCTGAAGCTCCTTTGCCGCCTTCGCCAGCGCTTCGCTTTCATCCGAAGACGCCGAGACGTCCAGCCGCCGCAGGTAGGGGCCCGGGCCCACTCCCGCGTGGTGCTGCGTCCAGCCTCCTGCCCCCTTCTCGTACCGCAGCCGCAGCGCATCGTGGTGCGCCACCAGCGCCTTCAGCGCCTCCTCCAGCCGCTCCGCCTCCACTCCCTCCTTCGCCTCCAGCAGCACCGCCTGGTTGAAGTGGTGCGCCTGCGGCAACTGCCTCTCGAAGAACCACCGCTGAATCGGCGTCAGCGCCGCCTCGCCCTCCACCAGCCCCTGCTCCCCCACCACCCCGCGTCCCTGCTCCACCACCTTCGCCAGTTGCTCCACCGTCGGGTGCTGGAAGAGCTGCTTCGGCGTCACCTTCAAGCCCGCCTGCCCCGCCTTCGCCACCACCTGGATGCTCAGGATGGAGTCGCCGCCCAGCGTGAAGAAGTTCTCCTTCACTCCCACCCGCTTCACGCCCAGCACTCGCGCCCACACCGACGCCAGCGTCTCTTCCGTGCGCGTCCTCGGGGCTTCGTAGGCCTCCGACGTTTCAGCCGTGGCTTCCGGCTTCGGCAGCGCCTTGCGGTCCACCTTGCCGTTGGGTGACAGCGGCAATGCGTCCAGCACCACGAAGGCCGCCGGCACCATGTACTCCGGCAGCCGGGCCTTCAGCGCTTCGCGCAACCCTTCCGCCGTCATGCCCTGGCCCACCACGTAGGCACCAGCCTCTTGGTGCCGGGCGCGTCCTCGCGCACCACCACGACGCTCTCGCGCACGCCGTCGCACTGGCCCAGCGCGGACTCCAC
>NZ_JBKGHJ010001095.1:0-956 GCF_046520365.1 Corallococcus sp. 4LFB | reverse complement strand
CGCGCGCTGGACGGCGAGACGGAACGCTGCTGGCGGTCCCTCGCGGGCTCACCCCGGCGCTGGCGAAGGCGCGCGGCGTGGCCACGTCCCCGAGGACCGGCTGGCGCGCGCCGTGGTGAAGGCGATGACGGTGGAGGAGAACGTGGCCCTGGGCCGGCACCGCCAGCCGCCGTTCGCGCGCGGGCCCTGGGTGGACTTCAAGGGCCGCCGCGACCGCACGAACCAGCTGCTGACCACCTACGACGTGCGCCCGCCCGACCCGACGGTGGCGCTCCAGGCGCTGTCCGGCGGCAACCAGCAGAAGGTCGTGGTGGCGCGCGAGCTGGACGCGGCTCCGAAGCTGCTCGTCGTCGTGCAGCCCACGCGCGGGCTGGACATCGGCGCGGTGGCGCAGGTGCATGCGCGGCTGCGCGAGGCGAAGGCCCGGGGTGCGGGAGTGGTGATGGTGTCGCTGGACCTGGAGGAAGTGCTGGCCCTGTCCGACCGCGTCTATGTCCTCTACGAAGGCCGCGTGACGGGGCACTTCCCGCGCGAGCACCTGGACGAGCGAGAGCTGGGCCGCCGCATGCTGGGCGCGGAGGCAAGCCATGGGTGAGCGGACGCGGCAGGTGCTGCCGTCGGTGCTCTCCGTGCTGCTGGCGCTCGCGGTGTGCTGGCTGACCATCGCCCTCACGCGCGACGCGGACACCGCCTCGCGCGCCTACCTCCAGATGCTCTGGGGCGGCGTGGGCAACTGGCCCGCGTTCCTGGACGGAGGCAGCAGCACCGCCGTGCTGCGCCCCCTGGGCGAGGCCGCGATGAAGGCCGCGCTGCTCACCCTCACCGGCCTGTCCGTCGCGGTGGCCTTCAAGGTGGGCCTCTTCAACATCGGCGCGCAGGGACAGATGCTCTGGGGCGCGCTGGCCGCGGCGCTCGTGGGCGCGCACGTCGGTCGCTGCCGGGCGTGCTCACCGTCC
>NZ_JBKGHJ010001094.1:0-957 GCF_046520365.1 Corallococcus sp. 4LFB | reverse complement strand
GCTCGCGCAGGCGCGGCCTCGTCCAGCATCAGCGCGGGCTGGGCGTCCTCGCGGCGCGGGGCGCGGGGCATGGGGATGCGCGGGTGCGTGTCCGCGTCGCCATCGCGCGCGGCCAGGGCGTCGTCCGGATCCGCGGAGATGTACGGCACGCTGGAGTCCACCTCCAGGGCGCGCGGATCCACCGAGACCCGCTCCTCCGACGGACGCGTGTCCTGCATCGTGGGCCGGGGAGCCGGGCCCGCTTCGAGCGGCTCGGGGTCCACGAGCGCCTCCGCCTCATCGAAGTCGGTGGAGCGCGGGGCCCCGGACTGGATGGAGGGCACCTGGATGGTGGGCGCGGCGTAGGCCGGCAGCGGCCGGTTGCCGTTCGACGGCGTCGTCACGCCGGGGCGCGAAGACGGCAGGGACGGCATCGCGGCGGTGGGGCGCTGCCCCTCCGGAATGCGGACCTCGGCGGCGCGAAGCTCGGCCCGGCCTCCCTCGGGGATGGGCTCCGGCCACGGGTAGTCGCTCTCGGGAAGCTCCTCGTCATCGAGGAACGGGCCGTCCGGCGGAGGCGGCGGCTCCATGAACGGCAGCGACTCACCCGACGCCTCGAACCGCCCCGCCCCGGAGTCGAAGAACGGCATCGGCGGAGGCGACACCGGCCGGGACGCGTCCGCCGGCACGACGGGCACGGGTCCATCCGCGGGCCGCACGGCCGGAATCGCCGCCATGGGCGGAGGCGGCGGCGCGAACGACCGGGCTCCGCGACAGGCGGCACGCCCCGAGGCCCCACCGAATCCGAGAAGGGCAGCGACGCCCCCTGGCCCGCGTCCGCGAACGGCCGCGACACCGGCACGTCCGCCACCGGAGGCGCGTCGCGCGACGTCAGTCCGGGTCGGAGTACGGCAGCGACGTGGCGCGCGTCGCGGTGGCTCCCCGGCGCCTCCGCCGCGGCAGCGCTTCCGCCCGGGG
>NZ_JBKGHJ010001093.1:0-959 GCF_046520365.1 Corallococcus sp. 4LFB | reverse complement strand
CCCGGCCACGCAATGCGCTGGGACGCCGGGCATCGGCGCCGCGGAGCCCACCGCCGCCTGGACAGACCTCGGAGCCTGCGTGGACGCCGGGCCCGGGCGAGTCGGAGAGGCTGCCACGCCCGGACAGGCCTCGGAGCCTGCGAGGACGGCGGGCACGGGCGGTGGAGAGGCCACCGCGCCCGGACATGCAGCACCGTCCTCGTGGACGCCGGGCCCGGGCGGTGGCGAGGCCACCGCGCCCGGACAGGTAGCGGAGCCTGCGTGGACTCGGGCCCGGGCGGAGAGGACGCCACCGCCTACGGTGCGAAGCCCGCGCCGGAGCGTGGGGCCGGTGACCGGCGACGCGCTCGCGGAGCGGATGCCGGACCCCGCGGCGACCCCCACTCCCGAGCGCGCGGAGCCCGCGTCCGGAACGGCTCGCGCGCACTGGACGCCCGGTCCTGGCGAGGACGAGCCCACCCCTCGGGAGCCTCCCGCCCACCTGGACTCCCCGGCCGGTCCGGGCTCCGAGGACACCACCGACCCGGGGGAGGGGACCCGCGAGGTCGCGGATTCCCTCCCGGGCAGGCAGGCGCCGGCCGAACAACCGTCCCGGCCGGATTGGAATCCGGGCCCGGACGCGGAAGACTCCGCTCCACAGCTTCGAGCGTCTCATCGTGAGGGGCCCCCCCCGGCCCCGGAGGACTCCCCCATGCAGAACCGCCCCTCGCGCCCGGGCTGGACTCCCGGCGCAGGCAGTGAGGACTCCACGACCAACGAGCGGCCCTCACGCAAGAGCGGAACGGGCCTGCCCGCCACCGGCAACACCGGCTGGACCCCGGGCTCCGGAGAGGACGACGCCACCGAGGGCGCCGGCCCCTCGCTCCTGGCCTCGCGCTCCGCCACCGACGACGACGCGGACGACGAGAGCACCGACGTCGCCAGGCCCGGCTCCCCCAAGGCGCGCCCCGCACCGCGCG
>NZ_JBKGHJ010001092.1:0-960 GCF_046520365.1 Corallococcus sp. 4LFB | reverse complement strand
CGCCGGGCGCAGCAGGTGGACGAGCACCGCGCGGCTCGCCTCGGGAGGAAGGGGCGGCAGCGGATGGCGGGAGGCGAGGGCACTGCGCTCGCCCAGGTGGGGGCGCAGGCCCAGCAGCGAGGGGCGCCCGGCGACGCAGATCCACAAGGGCGCCCGGGGCCCTTGCAGCGTGGCGCGCTCCAGGACATCCAGGCTCAATGGATCCGCGAGGTGCGCGTCGTCCAGCAGCAGCACGAGCGGTGCTTCCCGGGCCTGGGCCAGGAGTGCGTCGGCAAGGGCGCGGGGCTCCGCGGACGGACGGCCCACGACGGCGCGCAGTGCATCCAGGAGGGAGCTGGACACCGACGCATCCGGAGGCGGCGCGCGAAGGCGGACGACACGCGCGCGACCTTCGGCCTCCAGCCGGGACGCGAGCGCCTTGAGCAGCCGCGACTTGCCATGCCCCACTTCACCCGTGAGCACGCCCAGGCCCGGCACCGACGATGAAAGGCTCCGCTCCGCATCCGAAGCCAGTGCCTCCAGCATCGCGTCGCGGCCCACGAACGGCGGGGGTTCCCCATCAACGCGCGCGCCCTCGTCGTCATGGAGGCGCAGGCGGAAGACCGTTCCAGCCTCGTGCGCGGCGTCCACGGCGCGCGCGCCCTCCGCGGCCGATTGCGGCGTGAGGGAGTCACGCCGCCCGGGCACATGCGTCGCGGCGCGCTCGGATCCTTCGCGCTCCTGCGATGCCGCAAGTCCAGTTCGCCCAGACGCCTGGTCCTCGCGCGCGACAGGCTCGCGGTTCGCGGGCTCGACCTCGCTGTCGTCCTGCTTCGTGATGGGCTCGACCCAGCCGGGCTCGAGCCTCGCGGCGGCCTCCGCCGTCACCCGCACTTCGCCCGGCGCGACCGCCCTTCCCCACCACGTCTCCGGCCGCTCCAGCGCGGCGCCCGCGATGCGCGGCAGTGCCGCGCATCGCGG
>NZ_JBKGHJ010001091.1:0-961 GCF_046520365.1 Corallococcus sp. 4LFB | reverse complement strand
GCGCCAGCGTCCGCACCGTCTCCTCGAAGGTGTCCCCGTCCAGCGCCACGGGCCGTGTGTCCGTGCGCGGTGTGTACTCACGCGCCCGGCCTTCTCCCGTGTCCAACCTCAGCGTCCGTGACGTCGCACAGCCGGTCGCCAGCAGCATCCACAGCAAACACAGCCAGCGTGATGTCATGGCGATCCCCGGGCAAACTCCTGCGTCCGGAAATGCGCCCTGGCTCGCCAGACGCCGGGCCGCCGACCTTCAAACGGTCGCGCTTCAGCTCTGCAGCGCCACTCCCAGCTCCGCGTCCCCGTGCTTCAGCCAGGTCCTCGCCGCGGACTCCTGCCAGAAGCGGCGGAGGATCTTGTCCGTGCCGCTCCCGGAGGCCACCCGGTTCAACTGCAACGCGACAATCTGGTTCTGCACCAGCTCCGCCACCCGCGTCACCCCGGAGCGCAGCCCGTACTCCTGCACCCGCTTGATGAGGTCCGCCGCCTCCGGCGACGCCGGCCGGAACGTGCGCAGGTCCGCTTCAATCTTGATGGGCTGCCCCGCCACCGCGTCCGTCGCGGCCCGCAGGTCCACCACGAACCGCTCCATCTCCTCCAGCCGGATGTAGCCCTCCAGCGCGAAGCTCACGATGGATTCCGCTCGGTCCACGTCGATTCGATACATCGAGGCCCCCTTCGTGAGACTGCGCCGACCCTTCTCTCCCATCCGGCGTCCACGTGCCAACGTCCGGAGGGATGAGTCCCCTATTCAGGACTCCACGCCCAGCTGCTCCAAAAGGAGGGTCAACCCGCGCGCCGCCGCCTGCTGCCGCACCTGCCGCCGGTCCCCTTCAAACCGGTGACGCTCCACCACCGCCGCCCTCCCCCGCCGCTGCACCGCGATGAACACCAGCCCCACCGGCTTCGCCTCCGTCCCGCCCCCGGGCCCCGCGATGCCCGTCTCCGCCACCGCCCAGTCCGCCCA
>NZ_JBKGHJ010001090.1:0-963 GCF_046520365.1 Corallococcus sp. 4LFB | reverse complement strand
TGCCCACCAGCGCCGCGCTGGACGAGGAGCTGGACGAGCCGGAGGTGCGCCGGGGCGGAGGCCTGCTGCGCGTGGAGGTGTCGCGGCTGGACGAGGCCATGGAGTGGCTGGCGGCGCTCGTCGTCAACCGCTCCCGGCTGACGCGCGCGGTGGCGGCGCTCACCCAGGCGGGCGCGCCCACGCGCGAGCTCACCGCCATCCTCCAGGAGAACGGCCGCCAGCTGCGCGACCTGCGCTCGGCCATCCTGCGGCTGCGCATGGTGCGCGTGGGCGACGTGCTGGAGCGGCTGCCACTGCTGGTGCGCGGCCTGCGCCGCGCCACGGCAAGGCGGTGCGGCTGGAGCTGGAGGTGGGGGACGCGGAGCTGGACAAGGCCGTGGCGGACCGGCTCTTGCCCGCGCTGGTGCACCTGGTGCGCAACGCGGTGGACCACGCGCTGGAGACGCCCGAGGAGCGCCGAGGCGGCGGAGCCAGGTCCGGAGGCTGGTGCACCTCAGCTGCCACGCGCGCGCCAGCGGCCAGCTGGAGCTCACCCTGCGCGACGACGGGCGCGGCGTGGACGCGAAGGCGGTGGCGAAGGCGGCGAAGGCCCCCGTGCCGGACTCCGCGGACGCGCTGCTGGACCTGCTGTGCCGGCCCGGCCTGTCCACGCGCCAGGAGGCCACGCGCACCAGCGGCCGGGGCATGGGCATGGACATCGTGCGGCGCATCGTCGTGGAGCAGCTGGGCGGCGAGCTGCGCATGGAGACGCGCAAGGGCGCGGGCACCACCTTCACCCTGAGCGTCCCCCTGACGGTGACGCTGATGGACGCCATCGTCTTCGAGTGCGCGGGCCGCCGGTACGCCGTGGCGGTGGGCACCGTGGAGGAGCTCATCGACGTGGCGGGCGTGGTGCGCCCCGCGGCGCGGACGGCGTGGGCTGGTGGAGCGCCGGGGCGCGGCGGTGCCGCTGGTCGTCGCTGG
>NZ_JBKGHJ010000108.1:0-19451 GCF_046520365.1 Corallococcus sp. 4LFB | reverse complement strand
CGCCGCCGGCCGCCGTGGCCGCGCCGCCCGTGCCTGCCGCGCACGCGGAGGTGCTGGAGCTGCTCCGCGCCGCGAGCATCGACCGGATGACCCCGCTGGACGCGCTCAACCTGCTGGCGAAGCTGAAGCAGACCCTGGGGTGAGCTTAACGGCCCCCCTGGGTCTGCCGGTCCGC
This sequence comes from Corallococcus sp. 4LFB, assembly GCF_046520365.1. NCBI lineage: Bacteria > Pseudomonadati > Myxococcota > Myxococcia > Myxococcales > Myxococcaceae > Corallococcus > Corallococcus sp. 4LFB. The sequence goes on along the minus strand of NZ_JBKGHJ010000108.1, from coordinate 19,276 downwards.
GCGCTCGAGCGCAGTCACTGCGGATCGGCCCGCTGAAGCTTCGCGTTGGGAATCTGCGGGTCCGGCTTCTTGAAGCGCTCGGGATTCGCCGGGCACATTCCGCAACAGGGATTGTCTTCCTCCGTCACGAAAGCCTTCAACTCCGCTTCCGTGCACCCGGCCTCGAGCCCCGTATACGACAGGTAGGGCTGCCACTTTTCTGAAAGCCCATACTTCTTGTCCTGCATGCCAAGGTAGGCGAGGGGAGCGCACTTCCAGACCGCACCGTTGAACAGCTGGGCGCAATACCGTGCTGGACAGTTCTCCCAGCTCGAACGGGGGTTGCCGTCCTCGAAAGGCTCCATGCTGGAGCCGAATCCCTTGTATCGGCGCGTCCAGAATTGATAGGAATCCCTGTATTCGTACCCGAAGGGGTGGCGCGCGCTCCAATCCTCCAGAAGCCGTCGCACGCCCTCGAACTTCTTGTTGTACGAGTCCGAGTCGTCATGGACGGAGACGCACAGACGCGTCTGGGTTTCCTGAAGGATCCGCGGGAGCTCCGGATGCCGGTGCAGCAGAAACCCGTTCGACGTCAGCCATAGCTTGGAGTGCGGCCAGTAGCGACGGGCCAATAGAAGAATGTCACCGAGCCTGGGATGGAGCGCGGGTTCTCCTCCCAGCAGCCTGAAGTGAACCGGCCGCAGACGCTGGCTCCACGGCTTCATCCACTGCTCCGCATCCTCAAGAGAGAGCAGTCCCCGGTGTCCTTGATTCGAATAGTGAGAGCAGCTCACGCAGGTGAAGTTGCAGCCATGAGCGACATGGAGTTCCAAGCTGCGGATTTCAATCACTTTGGGGTCGCGGTTAGGATAGGGCGTGAGCATCAAGGCATGTGTCCATGGGTTCGTCTGATGCGCGAATGCATTGGGTCCGAGGACTCAATCCGGAGGGGACGTGATCGAGGTCGAGCGGTTGGATGAGATGCCTTCGTATGTGGGGCGCGAGCTGGGCGTGAGTGCGTGGTTGGACGTGGACCAGGATAGAATCGACCTGTTCGCGCGAGCAACCGGCGACGACCAGTGGATTCACGTCGATGCTGAACGTGCCAGGCGTGAGCTGGACGGAGGTCGGACGGTCGCGCACGGGAACTTCAGCCTGGCGCTCATCGCGCCGCTCTCCTGGTCCATCTACTCGCTCAAGGAGCGAGCCCGGAGCGTGAATGCTGGCTACAACAAGGTGAGGTTCATTCATCCGATTCACGTTGGAGATCGGGTGAGGTTGCGTCTGGCCCTGCGGGCGACGGAGTGGGTCGCGGGGGGACTGAGGCTGGTGATGGGGGCAACCATCGAGATAGATGGCTGCGCCAGGCCAGCAGTGGTCGCGGAGGCCATCTCCATCGCCTACCGGTAGGACGGGGCCGGGCCCAGCAGCCGGCCGAAGAGTGTGGATGTTCGCAGGGCCTCGCACAGCGCCAGGAGATCCTCGCGCGAAGACGCGACGGCCTCGGGTCCATAGGTGTGTTCGAGCGCATGGAGTGCCTCCGCAGGGGAGCGTCCCCGCAGCAACTGCTCCAGGACGGCAAGCGTCGTCTCGTCGAAGGTGACTCCGAGGCTCCCTTGGCTGTCCCCCTCGCTCAGCTCCCGCAGCATGTCGCAGATGGCCAGCACCGGCTCGGGACTGCGAGTGCGCTGACGGACGAGCTCGAGCACGGTCTCTCTTCTGTCGACGTTCAGCAGCAAGGCGAGCAGGAACCGGTGGTCCGGATTCAGGACCTTGGAGCGCATCGTCGTGATCGAAGTGTCGCGCCGCAGGCAGAGGAAGACCTCCTCCAGGAAGGAAGCCAGCGGCCGATGCGCGGCGAGCCCGTTGCGTAGAATCTCTTGAAAGCGGGCCCCATCGCGCGTCTTCCAGAACAACTCGAACAGCAGGGTGACGGCGCTCTCCAGATCCAACCGCGCGAGCACTCCCGCGGCGCGGCGGCCGAAGTCCTCGTCGCCCATCGTCTGCAGGAGGATGAGCCCCTGGGTCATCTTGGTGAGCCACTGCAGCCCCCGTGGCGGACTGATGGCGATTCCCGGACGGTGGTAGTTGAACTGGGGCGTCCCCACCTGGGCGGATGGCGTGCGGACGACGATCGTGACCGACGGCACGTCGAGGTGGAAGAGCGAGTGGATCAGCTTGTCCCCGGTGTGGATGGGGTGAACCGCTCCTCGCTCGAGGACCCGCACCGCCCTGGCGTTCAGGGCTCCCTTCCGGATGAAGCTCCCAATGGATTCGTGGGTCTCGAAGTCGAACTCGGTGTGAAGACTGGACCCGGCAAGTACCTGGAAGGCCCCCAAGAACCCATGCTGATGGATGGACGTCGTTCCCGTGGTCCAGAACAACGCATCCACGAAGAAGCGCTCGCCCCGCCACAGGGTGACCGCGGGCTCTCCGAAGCTGTTCGACAGGTCGGCCTGCCTGGGAAGGTAGTTCTCACCGACGTTCTCAAGCCAGTCGAGGATGTCCCTGGGTTTCAGCTGCTCGGGCAGACACGCCCGGGTGAGTCCTTCCGCCGCGACCTCGGGGAAGACCTCCAGCGCGTAGTTCCGCTCCTTCCATTGCTGATGGATGGCGTCGGCAAGCTCACTGATGGGGCGCATGGTGACTAGTGGGCCCTCCCGGCACCCGCGTCGACCCAGCGGAGCCCATCGCTCGACGGAAACAATCCATACAAGGCCTCGGTGAGGGGCTGGTCCGGGCCGCCTTGCTGGAGGGTGCGCGCGACATCCTGGTTGCCTGGAGACGAGTCAACGACCCTCGAAGCGCTGGCGGGTTTGCTGCCCGGGACCCCAAGAGGTTGCTGCAGGATGGCGGGAGGGGGCCGGGGCTCCGAGGTATTCGTGCTGAACCCTCCCACGAGGCGCACGAACGCCTGCTTGGCGGACTCGGCCGTTCCAAGGACATCCCGCGCCTGGCGGAAGTAGGCCTCCTTGTCGTGATGCGTGTCGTAGAAAAACGAGAGGTAGTCGAAGAAGTGGCGGTATTCCTTGCGATACGCGGTCTCGAAGGCCTGGAACGCCCGTTGCTCCAGCCCCGGGTTTTCGAGCGTCGTCAAGATCGTCCGGGACGCCAGGAAGGCGGAGTAGGTCGCGAGATGAACCCCGGAGGAGAAGAGCGGGTCGACGAAGCAGGCTGCGTCGCCAATCAAGACCATGCCGGGCTTCCAGAAGCGCGTGTTCGAGTAAGACCAGTCCCGGCGGACGCGGTACTGTCCATAAGGGCCCGTGGTCACGCGAGGCGTATCACCCAGATAGTGTTTGATGAGGGGACACGACTCGATGAACGAGTTCATGGCCTCTTCGAGCCCCACTCTCAGCAGCGGCGCATCGTTCGTGGAGATGACCGCTCCGATGCTCGTGAGGTTGGGAGCCAGGGGGATGTACCAGAACCAGCCCTTGTCGAAGGACACATTCAAGATGCTGCCGGACTGCGGCGGCGGGAGGCGCTTGCCTCCTTCGTAGTAGCAATGGAGGGCGAGGTTGCGGAATCGATCCGCGAAGACGCGCTCGCCGACCTGACGATGGAACACGCTGGTGTGCCCGCCGGCATCCGCGACGAAGCGCGCGAGCGCGGTCCCGACGGCGCCCTGGTCGTCCTCGTAGCGCACTCCGACCACGCGCCCCCCCTCGTCTTCGATGAGGTCGATGACCTTGTGCCGCTCTCGAACGACGACGCCCTTGGCCCGGGCATTTTGAAGCAGCAGTGTGTCGAACTTGCTGCGCTCGACCTGGTACGCCCATGCGCTGCCATAGAGGGGCGCCTTGGGCAGTTCGCTGAAGTCGAAGCCCCAGCCGGGCACGTCGTCCGAGCCCCAATACCACACGCCGCCATTCTTGGGGGTGAAGCCAGCCCCTTCAAGCGCTTCTCCAAGACCGAGCCGGTGGCAGATGCCAATCGTCGGCGGCAGCAGGGACTCTCCAATCTGATAGCGGGGGAACGTCTCCCGCTCCAGCAGGAGGACCCGGTAGCCCGCCTGGGCGACGAAGGTGGCCAAGGTCGAGCCGCCCGGCCCCCCTCCGATGACGACGATATCGAAGTGTTCTTGCTTCACGTTGGCTTTTCTCTCGGGGATGGGGCTGGCAAGGGTTTGACTTCGAGTGCGTTGCTTGAAGGGGGCACGCCGCGGCTCGTGCCGGCAGGAGCTCAAGGGGCCTGGGGCGAGGGCCCCTGCCGGGACGCGATCAGCTGGCGGATGGTTTCGGCCGTGGTGTTGCGAGCATCATAGGCGCGGACGATGTCCTGGGCCTTCGCGAGCTCGGCGCGGTACTTGGGCTCCCCGAGGACACGGTCCATCAGCCTGGCGATATCCGCTGCCGTCGCGAGATGCACGTCGCCGCGCTCGCCCAGGCCCAGGCGGACGACCCGAGCGCTGAGTCCGGGCTGGTCCGCGCGTCCCGGATACACCAGCATCGGGACGCCCACGGAGATCGCCTCCTTCACGCTGTTGGAGCCGCCGTGGGTGATGAAGAGGTCGGCCTTCTCAAGGACCTCGAGCTGGGGGACCCTTGGAAAGACATGGACGTTTCCCGGGATCGGAGACAATGCCTCTCGCGAGAGCGCCGGACCCAATGAGAGGATGAGGGTATCCTCCGGGCGCCCGGCCATGGCGCGCAGCAGCTCCCGGAAGAAGCGCGTATGGGTCGCGATGGCCTTCGGATGGAGCACCGTGCTGAACGAGCAGTAGATGAGCTTCCCCCGAGGCGCGATCTCCTCCCAGGCGAAGGTGTCATCCCGCCGCTGGATGTGCACGTTGGGGCCCAGGTAGTGGACCTGCTTGGAGAGGGGCTTCTTGCGGGGAAGGTCCAGCTCTCTTGCGTGAAGCACCAGCTCGGGGAGTGAGCGGAACTTCAGATCGAAGAGCACCGGACGGGTCGCCCACTCCGACTCGATGGGAAACGAGCACGGCTTCGCCATCGCCGCGGCCAGCCCCCGGTAGCTCATGCCCGACATGAGCTGCTCGTACATTTCCCAGAGGCGATACTTCGCGGCGCACCAGAGCCACTCGAACTCGACCCTTGCCCGGGACTGGACGGAGTCGTCGGGGATGTGATGAGCGAGGTAGGGAGGAACCAGAGGATCCTTGTCGAGCAGGGGCTTGGTACTGAGCGTCGCGGCGGGAATCCCGTGTTTGTGGAAGAGGATGTAGAAGAGGAGGACGAACGGGGAGAAGATCAACAGGCTTGGCCGGGTGTCCTGGATCAGCTCATCCACCTGTCGCGAGTACTCGGGCAGGTCCTGGAGGAGCTTCTGGACGTCGCGCCGGGCCTGGGTCGACTTCGCGCGGGTCTCGCTCAGATAGCGGAAGAGGCCCTGCGTCGGCCAGGCCGGGCGGTGGCGGAACCCGAACGGGACTGGGATGGATTCCAGATATGGCGCGTAACGAAAGTCGAACCCCTGGCGCACGACGGTCGCCTCGATCTTCGACGAACCAAGATAGATGACTTTGTAGCCGGCGGTGCGAAGCCGATCCGCCACGCCCAGCGAGCCGTTAACATGGCCTGTCGAGCTTGACATGGCGATGAGAATGGATGGCGAATCCTGGAGAGTCATCGTGAGCCTTTGCAACCTGCGATGTGGGGTTTCCTGAATCGCACAAGAAAGGGGCGCATTCCGCCGAGCATCGTCGAATGCGTTCTTTACCTGCGTTCCCGGAATGCGCTCAAGCCATTTGATGGGCAGACTGTGTGTCGCGATCCTGCCACACTCACGGTGCCCCCCCCGCGATGTCACACCAATGCGTCGGCCCAGACGGTCGAATTCCAGCCTCGCTGCGCTTTGCGTCGCGCCCGGCAGGCGCACGGCTCCATGCCTGGCTGCCTCGTGGATTTGACTTGGCAGACAGCGGAATCTAGCTTAGTCGTGGCTTGCTGCGCTTTGGGTCTTTGGAATGATTCTCCGCCTGGATGCATGAAGGTAGATATTGATGATTCGGCTTGAGTCGCTCGTGGCCCCCCTCCCGGTCGAGCGCTTCATGGAGGAGCATTGGTGCCCCGAGGTGCCCTGGTTGGCGAAGGCCGGTGCGCCCTGCCTCGAATTGCTCCTCGCGATGGATGGGCTGCAGGACATCGGGGCTCTCCTGCCGAAGTTGAAACGTCCAGTTGCCCTGTTCGGACCCAACCAGTTTCGTTCGTCCGTTCCGCCGTCGTCAGCGCGAGACTTCCTGGAGTCTGGCTACAACCTCTACATCACGCATGTCGAGCAGGTGCTGCCAGAGGTGAGCAAGCTGTTCCAGGAGTTGGCGCGGGACCTCGGCGTCGCCCCGTGGCAACTCTACCTTGAGGTCTTCGCCGGGATGCCGGGAGGTGTCTCCTCGCGCCATTACGACCATGACATCAACTTTCAAATCCTCCTCAAGGGAGAGAAGTTGTGGCGAATGGAGGAGAACCGGCACATTCGCAACCCGCTGCGGAGCTATCACCCGAAGCGGCACCTGAATGGAGACCTCTCCGGTTTCCAGGAGGAAGTCTTCGCCGAGCAACCCGACCTGCCTCTGGACTTCGAGCCGGGTCGGGTGAAGGAGGTTTGTGCGACCGCCGGCACGGTGATGTTCCTCCCTCGGGGCCATTGGCACGAGGTGACCTCGCTCACGGAGACCTTCAGTCTCAACGTCGTCGTGAAGGGGCAGACGTGGGCCAGTGCCCTGGGGGCGGCGCTCGTGGCGCGGCTGCACCGGGACCCCGCGCTCCGCCGCTATTGTGATAACCTGCCCTATGCGGGCGCCGCGCGCTCACGGACTGACGAGGACTTCGCGAAGATCGTCCGGGCTGCTCACCAAGCGCTGGAGGAGCTGACGCCGCTGGAGGCGATGCTCTCGGGGGATTCGCGGCATTTTCGTTGGAGCGAGCGGTCCAGGCAGAGGGAGGTCACGGTTCACCAGGGACAGACCCAGCTGGTGGTGCCAGGCGTGCTGGAGGAGCCCCTTCCCATGGATGAGGCCCTGGCCCCGGTTCTTCGCGCATGGGTTGCCTTCAAACACCCCTTCACCCGGTCCGCGGCGCTGGCCGTCGCGAGCGGGCTGAAAATGGCGGAGGTCCACAATCTGCTCAATGACCTGATCGATCTCGGCGTGCTAGAGGAAATGGCTGTCCAGGCCGCTTCAGGTGAGTGAATGGGTTCGTCAGGAGGGACGATGCAGTATTCGCGACGGATGGTATGGCTGTGTACGTATGGGTGCCCGTTGCTCTGTCTGCACTGTCATTCAGAGTCCGGGGATCGTCCGTCCAAGGTGCTTCCCCCAGAGAAGATGAACAAGCTGGTGGACGTGCTGGTGTCGATGCAGCTGCGCAGCCTGTCATTCTCCGGAGGAGAACCCCTTTCCGTGCCGGCCCTCTTCGACATCGCTCGGCGGTTGAAGGAAGCCGGGACGAAGGTGAATCTGTTCACCAGCGGCTGGGGAATGACCGAAGAAGCGGCGAGGAAGGCCCAGGGGCTTTTCTCGCGGATCCACGTGAGCCTGGATGGGCCCACGCCGGAGAGCCATGACCGGATCCGCCGGCGGGCGGGCAGCTTCGCTCGCGCCATGTCGGCGCTCGAGCGGTTGGACCGGTTCGCCGACAAGGAGACCTCACTCGGACTCGACTGCACCGTCACGCGTGAGACCTTTGACATGCTGCCCCCATTCCTCACGGAGATCGCTCCCCGGTTCCCCAAGTTGAACTTCGCGCGCTTCGGTGCGGTCTGCGCGACGGGGCGTGCCCTCCAGGAGCCCTTTCTCTCCACGGGCTTCCTGTCGGACGAGCAGATATCGTCCATGGACGACCCCGGGTTCACCGCGAACCTGCAGAAGCTCGCGCCCGCTTCGCTGAAGGTCGAGACGACCGGCAACAAGGACCTCATCTCTGGCTACGGCTGCTGGTACATCCAGCCGGATGGGGGCGTCCAGGCGATGCCGGCTTACGATTTCTCCGTGGGAAACCTCATGGAGGCGCCACCCGAGGTGCTGTGGGAGCGCTGCACGAACATGCGGGAGGACCCTTTCGTGCGCTCGACGTTGGATGCCGTGAAGGGCATTGATGACTGGATCAAGGCGGGGCATAGCCTGATCCATCGCTTCGGTCGGGGGACGCAGCAGGATGCCGGGGTTGGGGCCGCGCGGGGATGAGCGGGTCGCCTGACAATGCAATGAAGCGGCGTCGCTTTGGCTGGACTGGCATCGAGGTGCCCGTCGTCGGACAGGGAACCTGGGAGCTGGAGCTGGTGGAGCGGGACACTGCGCTCGCCGTTCTCCGTCGAGGGATCGAGCTGGGCATGTCCCATATCGACACGGCGGAGCTCTATGGCGATGGACAGGTCGAGGCGCTGGTCGCCGAGGTCATTGGCGGCTCGTCGAGCCTTCGCTCAAGCGTGTACCTGGTCTCCAAGGTGCTTGCGAAGAACGCCACGCGACAGGGAACCCTGGCCGCCTGCGAGGGCTCCCTGCGTCGCCTGAAGACGTCCTACCTGGATCTCTATCTTCTCCACTCGTATGGAGAGCACCCGCTGGAAGAGACCATCAGCGCCCTGGAGGAGCTTGTCCGCGCCGGCAAGATCCGCGCCTGGGGGGTGAGCAACTTCAACGTCAGGAAGCTGGAAGAGGCGTTGCGCATTGCCGGGCCGCGACGAATTGCCTGCAATCAGGTCATGTATCACCCTCACTTTCGCGCCATCGAGCGTTCGTTGATCCCGCTGTGCGCGGCGAACGAAATCGCCGTGGTCGCGCACACCCCGTTCGGGGATGGCCGGTTCCCCGAGCCCACGAGCCCGGCGGGCCTGGTGATCGAGGAGCTGGCTCGCGAGTATGGGGTCAGCGTGAGACAGGTGGTGCTGGTGTGGCTGATGCGCCACTCGAATGTCTTTACCATTCCCAAGACCACACAGCTCGCTCATGTCGAGGACAATGCCAACGCGGGCGGATGGACGCTGACGTCCGAGGACATGGAGCGGTTGACCCGGAGCCTGCCTGAATGGCAACCAGCCACAGGACGACCCGCCTGAGTCTCCGGCATTGTGTGTCGTTGACACTTGACGAGAAAAGCATTGACGGCTGGAGACAGCATTTGTAGGCTGCCCCTTCCCCGTAAAAGGGGAATAAGTCGAACCCAAGCCAAGGCGGAGCACAATCATGAGCGAGAAGATCATCAAGAAGCTTGTCGTCAAGCGGGACGTCATCGAGCAGCTGCCGGCCCCGATTGCGAGCGGCACGGATCGCATCGTGGGTGTCTACCCGAAGATCTCCACCGGTATCAATTTTGATATGGTGAACGACGGGCAGTAGGATCACGCGCGAGTCAATACTCGCGACCTGGAGGCTGGGCCTTGGTCGTCATCGAGTTTCGGGCTTGGGAACGATGGTTGTTGCCGAAGCTGGTTCCCAATGCGCATCTCATCCGCCTGGGAGTCGATGACACCGTTGACTCGCTGTTCAGCCGAATCCTGGCGTTGAGCCCGGCCCCCTCAGACGTGATGTTTCACGTCAATTTGACCGAGCCGGGGCGGATGCCTCGCAACCGCCCCGAGCTCCTGGACCGGCTTGAGGCCGCCGGGTACCGCTGCTGGAACGGGAGGGTGGCAAGCATCGCGAAGAGCGAGGTGCAAAAGCGCAACCTGGAGGCGGGACTCCCCTCGACGATGCTGGGCCCGGGGCAGCCGGAAGACCGGGTGATGGTCAAGAGCAACCTGAACGCGTTTGGACGCGTCGAGCGTGCTCTCTCCGAAGCAGAGCGTCTGGCTTATGGCCTGCCAGACTACCAGTCTCTCCCCGGGTTCGAGGATGGAGACTATCCCGTCATGCTCCGCAAGGACGTTCCGGCGGAGTGGTGGTCCAACAAGGACCTGTTCATCGAGCGATACGTCGACAACAGCTCCGGCGAGTTCTTCCGGGTCCAGTTTATCGGTGAACGTGTCGTCCTCTTCACGGGGCGGTCGTCACAGCCGGTGAGACGGCTGAAAGTGGCCAGTGACAGGCGCAACTACCTGGTCACCACCGAATTCGTCAGTGGCCCCAAGAGCCTGAAGTTGCCGGAGGAACTCCGGGCCGTCTTGCGCACGGCGGTGACCGTCGCGAAGACGTCCGGGCTGGATTACGGATCGATTGACCTCAACGCCGATGATGAAGGGCGGGTCTTCGCCATTGATGTCAACCCGACGCCGCACTGGGGAGGAGACATCGACCCGGTGCTGCTGAATCACATGCAGGCGGGACTGCGGGTGGCCGCGGCTCCCAGCTGATGCGGAATTCGCGTCCCGACAAGGATTGGATGTGATTCCTCTCATAGCGCCCGGCCTCCAGGATGTTCGCGTCTATGATGGCGTGTTGTCGAAGTCGTTGACGGGGCGGCTGCGGGACCACGTGCGGGCGTCGAGCATCCAGAAGAAGCTCATGTGGTGCGACCTGGATGTACCGCCGGTGAGTTTCTTCGAGCAGGTGATCCATGCCCTGCACCCGCTGGCGCGGCCCGGTGGTGAGTGCGTGGGCGCGGAGTATTGGGCACGCATCCAGCCAGCGAACACGGGATTTGCCTTCCACTTTGATCGCGACGAGGCCGTGCGCAGCGAAGTGGTGAGCCCGCTGCTCAGCAGCATCCTGTACCTCAGCGAGGTGGGAGGCCCGACGTTGATTACAGGGGCCCGCCCGAAGAACCGGGAGATGTCGGAGCACGTGGTGGGCGTCTTCCCGAAGCCCGCACGCTTCGCGATCTTCTCCGGAGAGCTGCTGCACGGAGTCCAGCCCGGAGAGCCCAGCCGATGGCCTCGCGTCGCATTCTTCATCAACTGGTGGGCGTCCAGACCCCAGGCGTGCTCGCTGCCGTCCAACGACTTTCACCTGGAGAGTCCCGCCGTCCCGACGCGCCCCAGGGCCCGCCCGGAAAGGATTGCTCGGGAGGACGTGAAGCGCGTTCCCGCCTCGGACGTGCTCGACAGCGAGGACTGGCGCTTCCTGATTGACTCCGCGTTGCGCTGAGCGGCACCTGTTCGCGGTGCGCGCCTGCTCCGCGGCGGCGCGTCAGGCGGCCTCATCCAGCGGGGCATGTATCATTTCCTGGAAGAGTCCCTGGCGGGAGGTGAGCTCCATGGGCGTCCCGACATCGACGATGCTCCCATTGGCCAGGAGCACGACCTTGTCGAAGAAGGGCAGGGCGCTCATCCGGTGGACGGAGGCGATGATACAGGTCTCGGGCAGGTGCTCGTTGAGCCGGGACAGGACGATCCGCTCGGTGGTCGGGTCCAGGGCGCTCGTCGGCTCGTCGAGCAGGAGCAGGGAGCAGGGAGCGCCCGCCCGGCCTTCGGCGGCCAGGATTCCCCGCGCGAGCGCGAGCCGCTGACGCTGACCGCCGGACAGGCTGCCTCCGCGCTCGGACAGCGGGGTCTCAAGCCCTTCGGGCATTGACGCGATCACGGTGTCGAGCGCGGCCAGGTGGATGGCTCGCTCAAGGACAGCGGGGGGGCATGCGACATGACACGTCAGGTTCTCGCGGAAGGTTTCCTCGAAGACCTGCGCCTCCTGGGGGATCAGCGTGGTCACCGACTCGAGGCTTTGCACTCCGATGGGGACCTCTCCGTCGACGACATAGGTACAGGTGCCGGGTTGCGGTTCATGCAGGCCCGCGAGCAGGCGAAGCAGCGTGCTCTTTCCGGAGCCGCTGGGGCCGACGAGCGCGATGCGCTCACCTCTGCGCATCATCAGCGAAAGCTGCTTGATGCGCAGGGTGTCCGTGCCGGCATGGGGGAGTCGCAGGTTGCGCACCTCGATCTGTCGCCAGTCCGGGCGCACCCGCGCAATGGGCTCGGGGCGGCGTTCTGCTCTCCAGATGGGGTCGGCGCTCGCGATGTCCGTCTTGAGCCGCGCGAAGCTCTGGAGCTTGTCCGCCAGGGTGTTGATGACGCCCGACGCCTGCTGGGCATACTGGTGGACCATGAAGGCGCCGCCAAGCATGAGGGCAGGGCCCCCAGGCCGCCCGTTAAGTGCCTGCCACGTACAGAGCGCGACCAGCGACCAGGTCAGACCGACGCTGAGCAGGTCGACCGCGCACCACTTGGCCTCATTGAGAACGATGCTCCTGGACAGGGGCGCGAGCAGCGCATCCATGCGTCTGCCCAATGCCGCGCGCGAGGTGCTGGCGAGCCGCAGGCAGAGGACGGTGGAGATGTTGCCGAGGAAGCCGAGCAGCCCCGCGGCATACTGGCGCTCCGCCATGTTCTCTCGCGCCGCCAGCCGCATGAGCACGCGGTCGAAGCGCATCACGAGAACGCCGAGCACCAGGTAGCCGGCAAGGGCCAGCGCCCCCAGGGTGCTGGAGATCATCGTCAGCGCGAGCAGCGGACCGGCCAGGTTGATTCCATTCTGCAGGTAGACAAACTGGGATTGCGTCAGGTCGAACAGCGCACGCGTGGACTGCTGTACTCGGTGCTGAACTTCCCCGGAGGGGTGTGCTCCATGCCAGCTCAGCGGCAGGCTGCTGAGCTTGCCGTAGAGCGCATCCGCCGCCGATGCCCGGACCTTGAGCGCCACGTTGCGCTCGAGGATCCGGCCCGGACCATGCATCACCCACGCGAGCAGCTCGACCCCCAGGATGGCGGCGACCAACTGGCCAGCCTTCCTGAAGCTGCTGGCGTCCCAGGCCTGAATGGTATTGATGGCCATCCCGGCCAGCAATGGAATGCCGAGCCGGCTCACGGTCGCGCCGGTGAGGAGCAGCAATGCCGCCGCGTACTGGAGGCGTGCGCCCGCGGCGAAGTGCCACAGCATGCGGTACGGGCCCCCAATGCCTCCAGGGTCGATGCCCGGCTCTGGCGCAGCCGGTGTGGATGGCTCGTCGGAGGAGCCCGCTTGAGGGACGGTTGAGATAATCTTCATGAAGGGTCGAAGCTGAGTGGCAAGCGGCGCCGGGTGGGCGCCCGCTACCACCTCAACAGCGCCGTCTCGACGGCAATGCCGGGTCCCATGGCCATCAGGACGCCATAATCTCCGGGCCGCGCGGACCCTTCCTCCAGGAGCCTCGCGAGCGAGAAGAGACATGCCCCGGATGACAGGTTCCCGAAGTTCTCAAGGATGTGCAACGTGTGCCGCACGTCGTGGTCGGAGAGGCCAAGCGCGCGCTTCGCGCTGTCGATGACCTTCTTTCCTCCCGAGTGAATCACCCAGTGGCGGATGTCTTCATGCTTGAGCCCGTTCCGGGCCAGGAGGGTCGTCACCGGCTTGTCGCAGTTCGCTCCAATCAGCTCGGGGATTTCACGCTCAATGACAAACGAGAGCTTGCCCGCCTCATGCTCGAAGCGCATCCCGTGGATGGCGTCGGAGAGGGTGAGAGAAGAGAAGTCGAGCACTTCTGGCATGCCCGCGGTGCCATCAGCCTGATTGGCTCTTACGAGCATGGCCGCGGCACCGTCTCCGAAAAGGGAATTGACGACGGCGTTCCCCATGGTGCCTGTATGGACATACGCGGCCGAGCACATCTCCACGCACAGCATAAGGACATTCTGGCCAGGATGCGCCATGGCATAGGTGCAGGCATTCTGCAGGGCGTTGAGGGCGGCGTTGCACCCCATCCCGACGATGTCCAGGCGCCGGACGTCGCTTCTGAACCCCAGTTTCTCCACGAAGAGCGCGGACAGCCCCGGACACAGGTAGCCGGTGGTCGTGACGCAAATCAGGAAACCCACGTCGCGCGCTGAGATGCCTTCATCGCGCAGCACCTTCCGCACCGCCTCGGCACCAAGCAGCAGACAGCCCGCGCGGTGGCGTGCATTGAGCTGCTCAGGTGTCTCTTCCGAGAACGACCCGTCTTCATGCACTGGCAGCATGAGATTGCGATACCGGATATGGCTATTCTCAAACAGCTTTTCAATCTTCGCATTCCCCCGCGCGAGCTGACGTCCCAGCTCGGCTTGGGAATAGCGCTGCGACGGAACGGTCGTTCGAATCAGGCGCACTCGCGGTGACGGGAGGGCTGAGTGTGTCATGTTGGCATTCTACGGCGGGGCCGGCGGCCCTGTCAGTAACTTTCAACGGTTCTCGGGATGGCCGGAGATCCTGCTTTATGGTTATTCAGGCTGTGAGCAGGGCTTTTTGAGGCCGGGCTTCACGCAGAGTAAAGATTCAGCTCGGCTGAAGAGAGGGCGTCCTGTCGGAATGCCTTGCATCGCCGGCTGCTCCGATGGAGCCCTGGAGGGCGGCGCAGGGAGTGCTTGCCTTCCCCTGGTTCCTGTGGTTTCCATGATTGAAATGAGCCGTCAGCCGCGTCAACTCCATCTGGGGCTCTTCCTCTTCGCGGCTGGCTATCATCCGGCCGGATGGCGACTGCCGGAGGCGCGAAGTGATGGCGCGTTCGATGCGCGCTTCCTCCAGCAAATCGCGCGCAAGCTCGAGCGAGCCAGATTCGACTTCTTCTTCCTGGGGGATCTGCTGTCCTCGGGGACGGAGATGCAGTCGCAATTTCCATCCCAGATGGTGAGGCTGGAGCCGTTCACGATGTTGGCCAACGTGGCTGCGGTGACGGAGAAGATGGGGCTGGTCGTGACCGCCAATACGACCTACTGCGAACCCTATCACATTGCGAGGATGACGGCATCGCTTGACCACCTCAGTGGGGGGCGAGCGGCCTGGAATGTCGTGACCGGGGGGGACGCGCGAGCCGCTCGGAATTTCGGCAGGGACGGACACGGGGAGAATGCGCTTCGTTATGCTCGTGCCGAAGAGTTCGTCCAGGTCGTCATGCGCCTCTGGGACTCCTGGGAGGACGATGCGCTCGTGCGCGACAAGGCGACAGGCCGCTTCGTTGACGATGACAAGGTGCATGCCATCCACCACGAGGGCGACCATTTCGTCGTGGAGGGGCCTCTCAACGTCGCACGCCCTCCCCAGGGACAGGTGCCACTGGTCTCGGCGGGAACCTCCGAGCGGAGCCATGAGTTCTGTGCGAGGTTCTCCAACGTGGTCTTCACCGGGCAGAGCGTGTTCGAAGAGGCCAGGCGGTTCTACGCGGACATCAAGAGCCGGCTGGTGAGGCACGGACGCCAGGCGCATGAGCTGCATGTGATGCCGGGGCTCGTGCCCATTGTCGGAGCGACGGAGGCCGAGGCGAGGAATACGTACCGCCGGCTCTGCGAGCTGCTGCCGTTCGAGTTCGACTCGCGCCGCCTCTCCAGATGGATGGGCGTGGAGCTGGGACCGTGTTCGCCGGATGACCCCGTGGCAGGGCTGCCCGCGCTCACGGGCGCCAGTGCCGTGAGGCCGTACATCGAGCTTGCCCGGCAGGCCTGTGGCCGAGCAGCGCTCACGCTCGGGGATCTCTTCCATTTCTTCGCGGCTGCCGCGAGGGGGCACCTCCTGGTGGTTGGGAGCGCAGGTCAGATTGCCGACCGCATCGAGGAATGGTTCGTGAATGAGGCCGCCGACGGGTTCAACATCTGCCCTCCCTATCTGCCCGGAGGGCTGGACCTGTTCCTCGAGGGGGTAGTGCCCGAGCTGCAGCGGCGCGGTCTCTTTCGCGAGGACTATCAGGGGAGCACGTTCCGGGAGCACTTCGGTCTGGAGCGGCCGACCCGCTCCCTGGCCAGGTAGCAGGGAACAGCCGCAGGTTGTATCCAGGGAGTCCGTCATGCCGTGCGAGCATCGTTCGTTTCCCGCTTGGCTCGTCCTGCCAGTCGCGACGCTTGCGTTCGCATTCGCCTATACGAAGTTTCCCGGCTTTCATGGCAATGCCAACACCTATCTGCTGCATGGGCTGGCGTGTGCCGGGGATGGCGCCTTGCGGAAGGACTGGCTGGCGGGAACCGTCGATCCGTTTCCGCTCTTTGGCGGGCTCACCTGCGTGCTGGGACGTCTCGCCCCGCCTTCCATCTTCCATCTCGCGCATGGGGTGCTGCTCGGGGCCTACCTGATCTGGCTGTGTCGCATCGTCTCCGCCGTCCATGGTTTCGCGGTCCTGAGCGCGAAGGGCGTGACGTTCATGGGGCTGGCCATCCTCCTTCACTCGGCGCTGTTCCGGGCGTTCACGCAATGGGCGACGGGGGAGGATTGGGGCTGGTACCTGCAGGCCGGGCTGGCGAATCAGTATGTGTTGGGCTTCGCCTTCCAGCCCAGCCTCTTCGGCGTGCTTGTCTTTGCCTCGTTGGCGGCCTTCCTTCGGAGACGAGACGTGCTGGCGGTCCTCCTTGCCGTGGCCGCGGCCGCGATGCATTCGAGCTACGGGCTCACGGCCGCCACCCTGGTTGCCGTCTATGGGGGGGTGCACTGGAAGGAGTCGCGGGCGCAGGGGGCGCGGGCGTCCTTCAGGCAGGCTCTGCCGCCCTGGCTCGTGGGATTTCCGCTCCTGGGCACCATCGCGGTGAGCCTGTTCGTTCGCTTCCAGCCCTCCGACCCGGAGACCTTCGCGCGAGCCCAGGAGATTCTCACCGATATCCGAATCGAGCACCACGCGCTTCCCGCGCACTGGGTGCACCCCAGCATGTGGCTCCAGCTGCCCCTCGTCCTGGCCGGTCTTTTCATCGCGCGCAAGAGCCGCATGGGGCTGCCGCTACTGGCATTGGCCACCGTCGCGACCCTGCTCACCCTGGCGCAGGTGGTGACGCACAGCCGCACGTTGGCGCTGGCCTTCCCGTGGAGGGTCTCCGTCTTCCTGGTGCCGCTGTCGGTGGCCCTCATCGTGGGACGGTGTGTCGCGGCGGATTTCATCCGCGGCACCCAGGCGCGACTGCTGGTCGCGGTGAGCGCCTTGGGGGCTTCAGGCGCGGTGCTGTACGGGGCGCGGGCCATGCGGCAGGCCTTCCGGGAGTACGAGCAGGCGCCGGCGCTCGGGATGATGGCGTGGGTGCGCGAGAGAAGCTCCGAGGCCGAGCTGTTCGTCATCCCCACCAGCATGCAGCGGTTCCGACTGGAGACGGGGGCACGTACCTTCGTGGACTGGAAGTCGCATCCCTATCGCGACGCCGAGGTGGTGGAATGGTATGCGCGGATCCAAGCCGCCCGCGCCCTGGAGGGGGCGCAGGGAGAGTCCATCTGTCGGCAAGCGGCAGGGCTCGTGGAGCGCTATGCGGTCACCCACTTTGTCTTCTCCACCGACACGCGGGTGTCCTGCCTGAATCTTCGGGAAGAGTATCGGGATGGCCGCTACGCGGTGTTTGCCTTTGCCTCGGAATAGTCAGTGGCGCATATGCTCTTCTCACGACGACAGATCATCAAGGCCCTCGCCGCCACCCTGGGTTGTTCCACGATTCGGGTTGCCTCCGCGGCTTCCGGAGCAGCTCCTGCCATTCCCATCGACGTCCTGGTCGTGGGCTGCGGCGTCCTGGGGATGTGCGCCGTGCGAGAGCTCGCCTCCGCCGGCTATCAGGTCCTCGGCGTGGAGCGAGGCACCATCGGGGGAGGGCAGACCTGTCACTCCCATGTGTATATCCATCGAGGCCACATCTACGAGACAGCGCCCCTCATCGAGAGGCTCTCGGACTCGGACGCGCTCTGGCGTCCACTCATCGAGTCCGGGCGCATCGAGATCGAGTCCCGGCGCTCATTCTTTGGCTTCGCGGACGCGCCAGCGATGCAGCGCCGGCTGGAGATATGGCGCAAGATGAAGCTTCCCTTCTCCGAGGCAACCGTGCCGGCCACGTTGGCCCATGGTGTCGTGAAAGTCGGAGTCTGGACTCCCGAGGCGACCCTGAATGGTGGCTCGCTGATGCGGTATCTCTCCCGGGGGCTGGAGGCCAGGCTGACGAAAGTCTCTGGCATCGATGACATCGAGCTGGTCGACGGGGGAAGCGCCGGCTGGCGGATCTCCAGCCTTTCCATCCTCACGGAGCGAGGAAAGGTCCATGTCTCTCCGAAGATGATCCTGTTCGCGGGAGGGGCCGGAAACATCCATCTTGCCCGGACGGTCGCCGAGGCCCAGCGCGACGCGGATCCACGTCTGGGAAGCTGTCAGACCCTCCGGATGAGCCACATGCTGATCATCTCCGGCTCCGCGGCGAGCCTCCCCAGGGTGTCGGGGGTGTTTCCCGACATTGGAGGATTGTTCATCGGAGTGAGGGATGAGGGGGCGCAACGGGTATGGCTCGTGTCCGACGACCGAAGCCCCAGGCTTCGCGATGAGTTCGATTCGGGGCGCCTCGATGCACGCTGGTGGCTCCCCCGGGTCATCGACTCGCTGAAGAAACTCTCACCCCAGTGGTTCCGGAGCCCCAACGGCCTGCGATGGGGAACCTATGAGGCCACCAAGGCCGAGCCCTCGGCCAAACATTGGGCGGACAGACGAGACCGGATCGAGGACTTCGGCCTCCAGAATGCCGTCTTTGCCTGGCCCACCAAGCTGACGCTGGCGCCCAAGGTCGCAAGAGAACTCAAGGAAAGAGTGAGCAGCCGGTTCCCGTCGAGCGACCGCCCCATTCCACCCGAGTTCGCCGCCATCCGGGTACAGCCCCGCGTGGCGGAGGAACTCTGGCGGCAGACGCAGCTGGTGTCCTGGAGCAAGTTCCGGAAGCGCTATGGGCTCGGTGCATGAAGGATGCAGTCCCCCCTTCCCTCCGCTGGAAAAATGGCCAGCTTGGCCATGGCCCCCTGTCACGCGCGCGAGGCCGCGGGGGCCAGCCCGGCGAGCCCCGGGGGCATCCACATCAGCGGGCGGCGGCCCGGCCCCTGGAGGGAAATGCATGTTCTTCGACAGCGGATATGACCTGGTCCGCGTGCTGTGCGTGGGCACGGCGGCCTACGTGGCGCTGGTGCTGATGCTGCGCCTCTCCGGGCCGCGCACCCTCTCCAAGCTCAACGCCTTCGATCTGGTGGTGACGGTGGCGCTGGGCTCGACCCTGGCCACGGTGCTGCTGTCCCGGGACGTGTCCCTGGCCGAGGGCCTGGTGGCGTTCGCGGTGCTCATCGGCCTCCAGTTCCTCGTCACCTGGACGTCGGTGCGCTGGCCCGGCTTCAACACGCTGATGAAGTCCGAGCCCGTGTTGCTCGTCCACCGGGGCCGCTTGCTGCCCCAGGCCCTGCGGCGGGCCCGGCTCGTGGAGGGCGAGGTGCGCGCGGTCCTGCGGCAACATGACGTGGACCGGCTGGAGGAGGTGGAGGCCGTCGTGCTGGAGACGGATGGCTCCCTGTCCGTGCTGCGCGGGTCCGGCACGCCCGGCCATCCCCGGACGCTGTCCGGCGTCTGGGCCCCGCCGTCCGAGCAGCCCCCCGCCCATTGAGCCCGGGCGCCTGCGCGCTTCAGTGGTGGGCGGGCGGGGAGGCGTCCCTGCCGTCTTCGGTGGGGCCGGCGGACTCGTCCGGCCGCGGCCTGGCCGCCGG
>NZ_JBKGHJ010001089.1:0-963 GCF_046520365.1 Corallococcus sp. 4LFB | reverse complement strand
GCGCGGCCCGTGGGTCCTCCTGTCGCGGCGGCCCGTCCACCGGGTGCTCCCGCCGGGGCGCCCACGGCGGCCCGTCCGGCCGCGCCCCAGACGCCGCAGCCTCCGGCGGATGACGGGACCAACACGGTGCCGCCGCAGGGGCAGCTCCAGCAGTACTCGCCCATGCAGCTTTATGGGCGCATCGCCGCGGGCGAGCAGACGGGCCTGCTGACGCTGGGGCTCTCGGACCGCACGCTGTCGATCCACTTCCGCAAGGGCAGCCCGGAGTTCGTGGACTCGTCGCACGCGGAGGACGCGCTGGGCGTGTCGCTGCTGGGGGCGCGGCTCCTGACGGCGGAGCAGCTCCAGCAGGCGGAAGGCGCCAAGGAGCGCTTCGGGGGTGACCTGCTCGCGGCGCTGTTCGGGTTGGGGCTGCTCCAGCCGGCGACGGCGTTCACGCAGCTGGCGCAGCGGGCGCTGGGCATCCTGGGCAAGGCGCTGCGAGCGGAGTCCGGGACGTTCTCCTTCGAGGCGCGCGACCTGGCGGCGCAGAAGGCGATGCCGCTGGGCAACCGCTGGGCGCTGCTCAGCGACCAGGTGCGCCGCATGCCGACGGCGGACCTCAAGCGGCGGCTGGCCTACGTGCTGCCCATGCCCATCATGAAGTCCGGGGGCCGGGTGGCCTCCAGCGACCTGCGCCTGACGCCGCACGAGGTGCGCGCGCTCGCCTTCATCGACGGGGTGCGTTCGCTGGGGCAGCTGCTCCAGGACGTGCCGCAGGACGCGGAGCACCTGCTGCGCGTGGCGTTCCTGTTGAAGGAGCTGAACGGCGTCTCGTTCGCGGCGGCCTCGCGCACGCAGGCAGCGGCGGCGCCTCCTCCGGCCTCGGGCCCCACGGCCACCGCCGCGCCTGGAGCGGCGCCCCGTCCTCCTGGTGCCGCGCCCACGGCGGGCCCGGGTGCCCGTCCGTCCGGCAGCGTGCCC
>NZ_JBKGHJ010001088.1:0-964 GCF_046520365.1 Corallococcus sp. 4LFB | reverse complement strand
CCACGGGGGCATGGCGGCCGGACGGAGCCTTCGGTGGGTGAGCGGCGTCCGTGTTTGATGCCGTGGTGCCCACGGGGGCATGGCGGCCGGACGGAGCCTTCGGTTGGCGTGGAGCTTCCGTGCCCGACGCGGGAGCATCTGCGGCGGCGGGCCGGCCGGACGGGGCCTTCGATTGAGCCCCAGCGGGGGATGCCTTGGCCTTTCGGGCCGCGACTTCCTTCGTCCGGGACGAACGCTTCGCCGGTGCATCGTCGGGCGAGTCCTCCTCCGCCTTGAGCAGCGATGGGACATCCGTGTTGGACGTCACCTCGTCCGACAGGCCCTTTCGCTTCGAGGGCACCAGCACCGACGGCGGCGCCACGAGCACCGACGGCGGCGGCACCCCGACGGTCTGCGGCGGCGCCGTGCGCGCGGGCTCGGGTGGAGGCGGACGGGCGCGCTGCTCGCGGGACTTTCGCAGGCTCTCGGCGCGGCGTGCGTAGAGCCGGGCCTTCTCCGTGTTGTGCAGCACCTCGCGGCAGAAGAGCGCGAGCCGCTCCCACGTGTGCTGGCGCTCCTCGTCGCCCTCCGTCGCGGTGGCCGCGTTCTCCAGCGCCCAGGCGGCCTCGCCAAACTGCTCGCGCTCCGTGCAGCGGTCCGCGAGCAGCAGCCAGGCCTCCTTGTGCCCCGGCTCGAAGCGCACGGCCTGGCGCAGCTCCGCCAGGGCCGCGCCCGCGTCGCCCATCGCCTCCAGCGTGGCGACCCGCTCCAGGTGCGCCTTGCGCGCGGCCGGTCCCCGAGGCTCACGGGCCAGCTGCGCGTGCAGCAACTGACTCAGCGCGGGCAGGTCCCCCAGGCGCGCGCGAGCGCCAGCAGGTGCTCCCGGGGCTGCTCGTTGTCGGGGCTCTCCGCGAGCACCTCGGCCCAGGCCCACTGCGCGATGCGCAGGTCGCCCAGCGACTCCTCCGCGGTCCGCGCGAGCACC
>NZ_JBKGHJ010001087.1:0-964 GCF_046520365.1 Corallococcus sp. 4LFB | reverse complement strand
GGAGCGCCGCGTCCAGCGCCGCCTGGACGAGCGCGCTCGAGCGCTGCCGCGACAGCCGCCTCGCGGGCCCACTGCCGTCATCCAGGGGCCGCAGCAGGCCGTCCAGCGGCTCCGCGTCACCGTCGTCGGGGGGGCGGGAGCTCATGAGGACTCTCCCTCTGGCGTCTCACCGTCCGAGGCCAGGGCCCGCAGGGCGGTGCGTCCCAGGCGCAGCCGGCTGCGCACGGTCTCGAAGGGGACGCCCAGCTCTGTCGAAATCTCCTGCACGCTCAATTCCAGGACGTGGTGCAGCACCAGCGCGTGCCGCTGCTCCGTCGACAGCCTGTCCAGCAACGCCACCAGGTGACGGCGATGCAGGTATTCGTCCGCCGGCGCTTCGTCGGACGGCACCGCCAACAACTCCACCGGATCCTCACTGTAACGGGCCTCGCGCCCTCGTGAACGCTTGATCCACGCGAACGTCGTGCGCACCACCACCCGGTCCACCCAGCCGTGGAACCGCCCGTCACCGCGATAGGTGGGCAGGCCCCGCACCAGCGCGATGAGCGACTCCTGGGCGATGTCCTCCACGTCCGAGTCCCCCCGCACCAGGTAGCGCACCAGGTTGCGCACCCGGGGCAGCAGCTCCAGGAGCAGGGACTCGGTCGCGTCACGCTCTCCGCGCATGGCCGCCATCAGCCGGGCGTCCTCGCCACGGGGCGCGACGGTCGCATGTGAGCCCGAACTCCTCATGTCCCGCAGGGAGGAGGGACGGCGCGAAATCGGGTCATCGGTGCTCACGGAAAAATCACCATCCCCACTCCCAGTCGGGGACGCACGGACGCGCCGTCCTCCCGGAGCACGAAGCCGCCATCCACCGCGTAGCCCAGCCGGGGCCGCCCCAGGAGCACCTCGCCCGACAGCGCCGCCTCCAGCGCGACGCGCCGGCCCACCCGCCACGCCACCCGCACCGCCGGCCCATGAC
>NZ_JBKGHJ010001086.1:0-976 GCF_046520365.1 Corallococcus sp. 4LFB | reverse complement strand
CGTTCCTCAAGCGGCCCATGGCGTGGCTGGAGGCGGTGTCGCGCTTCGGGGGCACCATCAGCGGCGGGCCGAACTTCGCGTTCGACCTGTGCGTGCGCAAGAGCACGCCGGAGCAGCGTCAGGCGTTGGATTTGAGCCGCTGGGAGGTCGCGTTCTGCGGCGCGGAGCCCATCCGTCCGGAGACGCTGGAGCGCTTCGTGGAGGCGTTCGGTCCCAGCGGCTTCCGGCGCGAGGCGTTCTACCCCTGCTACGGGCTGGCGGAGGGCACGCTCATCGTCTCCGGAGGCGAGAAGTCGGCCCCGCCGGTGTCGGTGACGCTTTCGGGCGGAGCGCTGGAGCGGCACCGCGCGGAGGAAGTGGGCGCGGCGGAGCCCGGAGCGCGGACGCTGGTGGGGTGTGGCCGGACGTTGGCGGAGCAGCGCATCGCCATCGTGGATCCGGAGACGCTGGAGCGGCGCGCGGCCGGTGAGGTGGGCGAGGTCTGGGTGTCGGGGCCGAGCGTCGCCCAGGGGTACTGGGGCCGGGAGGACGCGACGCGCGAGACGTTCCAGGCGCGCATCGCCCGGGAGGACGGCGGACCGTATCTGCGCACGGGCGACCTGGGCTTCCTGCGGCCGGATGGCGAGCTGTACGTCACCGGGCGGCGCAAGGACCTCATCATCCTGCGGGGAAGGAACCACTACCCCCAGGACCTGGAGGCGACGGTGGAGGCGGCGCACCCGGCGCTGCGGCCTGGGGGCGGCGCGGTGTTCGCGGTGGAGGTGGCGGGCGAGGAGCGCGCGGTCGTCGTGCAGGAGATGGACGTCCGTCGGTTGGGCGATCTGCGGAAGCAACTGGAGGTGGCGGACGTCGCGGTGGGCGCCATCCGGCAGCGGCTGGCGGAGTCGCACGAGGTGCAGGCGCACGCGGTGGTGCTCATCGAGCCGGGCAGCCTGCCCAAGACGTCCAGCGGCAAGGTGCAGCGGCACGCGTGCCG
>NZ_JBKGHJ010001085.1:0-984 GCF_046520365.1 Corallococcus sp. 4LFB | reverse complement strand
CGCGCGAGCGTCCGCCGCCCACGACGCGCCGCCACCAGCGAGTGGCCAGCGCACTCCAGCAGCGCGCCCTCGTCGCCCCGGCGGCTCGCGGTGGCCGAGACCGCGCGCGCCCTGCTCCTGGAGGTCCGTCAGCTCGTTGGGCAGGAGCGTGGTGGCGTAGAAGCCCAGCAGGCGCCGCGAGCCCAGCGTGGCCAGCGCGCGCGACGCGCGGATGCGCAGGGGGACGAGGAAGCCGGGCGGGTACATCCGCTCCAGGTCCTTGTCCGTGATGAGCCCGCGCATGGGCTCGATGATGTCCTCCGCGCCGCGCGGGGCGAGCAGCTCCGCGGCCCGCACGCGCACCGGCAGCGCCGTCGCCGCGATGCCCGCGAGCAGCGGCCCGTTCTCGTTCGGGATGAGCTTGTCGAGCGACTCCAGCGCCGCGAACGCCACGTCCAGGTGCTCGTCCTGCACGCGCTTGAGGAGCGCGGAGCGCATGGCTTCCGCCGGGGCGTGCACGGCGGCCTTGGCGGCCTTCTCGCGCAGGGCCGGGTGCGGGGTGTTGAGCGCGGCCAGGTGCGGCTCCGGCTTCTCCTTGCCCGCGAGCTTCACCCACGCCTCGTAGGCGGCGGTGGCCACGCCCGCGTCGCGGTCGTCCACGGACTTCTTCAGCCGCTCCAGCGCCCAGTCGTCGGTGCCCTTCTGCGCGAGCACCTCCACCGCGCGGGTGCGCAGGTCCGGGAAGCGGCCCGCCAGCGCGCGGTCCAGCGCCTTCACCGGCTCCTGGTCGTTCCACGCCCACAGCGTGCGGAAGGCCTCGCCGCGCACCTTGGCGGATTCGTCCTCCAGCGCATCGCCCAGCAGCCCTTCCGCGCCCTCCGCCTTCGCGCCCAGCTTCACCAGCCGGTCCAGGCCGCGCACGCGCACGTCCTCGTGGCCGGAGCGCAGCGCGGCCTCCGCGGCGGACAGCGGCGCGTCCGAGTCCAGCGCCACCACGGCGTTCAG
>NZ_JBKGHJ010001084.1:0-985 GCF_046520365.1 Corallococcus sp. 4LFB | reverse complement strand
CCGGTGACGCCCGCGGCCTCCGGCCCGTCCGCCGCGGACCTGGCGGAGCTGCGCAACCTGCGCGCGAAGGTGGCGGAGCTGCAGAGCGCGCTGGAGGACTCGCGCGGCCAGGCGACGCAGGCCGAGGAGCGCGTGCAGTCGCTGGAGTCCGAGCTCCAGGCGAAGGCGACGGAGCTGGAGGCCTCCCGCTCCACCAGCGGCAAGAGCGACAAGGACACCTTCGCGCTGCGTGACACCGTCAACAAGCGCGACAAGGAGATCCTGCGCCTCAAGTCGGAGCTGAACCAGAAGGACCAGGAGATCATCGAGCTGAAGGATCAGCACCTGGAGCTGGAGCAGAAGGCCTCCACCTCCGAGGAGGAGCTGAACCACCGCGACGCGCAGATCAAGACCCTCACCTCGCGCACGGAGCAGCTCACCTCGGAGCGCAAGCGCGTGGATCAGCAACTGGCCACCGCGAAGGAGGAGGCGCGCGGCGCCACCGCCAGGCTGGGCACGCTCCAGGCGGAGCTGGATGAGCACCAGGTCCAGGCCCAGGCGCTCCAGGGCGAGCTGGACAGCCTGCGCGCCCAGGTGGCCCAGCAGGACGCGGACCTCCAGGCGGCGCGCGAGGAGGCCGAGGGGCTGCGCGCGCAGGTGGAGTCCGCGCAGGGCGAGCTGGAGGGGCTGCGCGGCCAGCTGGAGCAGGCCCAGGCGGACCTGTCCAACCAGAGCGCCCAGGCCGCCACGGAAGCGGACGGGCTGCGCGCGCGCATCACGGAGCTGGAGCAGGCCGCGGTGCACAACGAGGAGCGCGTGACGAAGCTCTACGCGCGCATCAAGGGCGACGAGAAGCTGCGCGAGAAGACGAAGAAGGCGCTCGCCATCGCGCAGCAGCTGCTGGACGAGCCGGGCACCGCCGTGGGCGACGACGCCGACGAGGAAGCCGCGGCCTGAAGCACCGCCTGACGGGCCGGGGGGACGGCGCGGGCCCACCCGCCCTCCC
>NZ_JBKGHJ010001083.1:0-987 GCF_046520365.1 Corallococcus sp. 4LFB | reverse complement strand
GCTCGACCAGGGCTTCGTCGCCGCCGTCGTCCAGCGTGGGCAGCTGGCGCGTGTCCGGCGCGGCCTCCTCCAGCAGCGCGCGCGACGGGGAAAGGATGCGCGTGGGAGGCGCCTCCTCCTCGTCGCCCAGCGACATGCCGCCCGCGTCGTCCGCGAGCACCATGGGCTCATCCCCGCCCACGTCCGCGAACGAGTCCTCCGCGTACGCCAGCGCGTCGTCCGGAGCGACCAGCGGCTCGTCGTCCAGGCCGTCGGAGGCGTCTCCGCCCAGGCCCGGCTCGTCCGCGAGCACCAGCGAGTCCTCGTCGGACGCCATCACCAGGTCGTCCTGCGGCGGCAGGTCGTAGACGGCGTTCTCGGCGGAGCTGATGGGCTCGCCCATCACCGCTTCCTCGCCGCTCAACGTGGTCTCCGCGACCTCGTCGTCGACGATCTCATCCGAGTCCGACCCGTGGCTCAGCGCCGCGAGCGCCAGCTCGTCGCCCTCCGGCTGCGCGAGCGCGTCGTCCGGAGGATCCGCGACGAGGACCTCGTCGTCGTTGGAGTCCACCAGGATGGCGTCCTCCTCCAGCGACTCCACGCCCGGCGTCGCCGCCGGCGCCACGAAGCCCCCTTCCGAGCGGAGCACGGACAGGAAGGCGGGCACCTCGGGGTGCGCCGGGTTCTCCTGGAGGATGGTCGCCAGGTACGGCTGCGCGCGCTGCACGTCCGCGCGGCGCGTGCACAGGCGCAGCACGTTGAGCAGCTGCTCCGACGCCTGCGCGCCGTTATTGGCCGCCACGTAGATGTGGTACGCCTTCTCGTGCGCGTCCAGGTTCTCCGGATCCACGGAGAAGACCTTGCGCAGGTGCTCCAGCGCCTTGTCGTGGAGCCCGTACTTCACGTAGACGTCCGTCTCCGTCAGCAGCTTGGCCAGCTGCTCGCGGCTCATCCCCGCGGGCGGAGGCGGCACCACGGCCGCGGGCGGCGCGGCGGGCGCGGGACGGG
>NZ_JBKGHJ010001082.1:0-989 GCF_046520365.1 Corallococcus sp. 4LFB | reverse complement strand
CGGACGGGGCCGGGCGCGCTCCCAGCCCTCGACGGCCTTCTCCAGCGGGGCCAGCGCCTCGCGCGGGCGGCCCAGCACCATGTACGTGCGCCCCAGGTCCACCAGGGCCCCCGTCCAGCCGCCGTTCACGTCGTCCGGCAGGGACGTCTGGAGCGCGGCGGCGCGCTGGAAGTACGGCAGGGCCTGCTCCGGCTGGTTGCGGTAGCTGAGCGTCTGGCCCATGCCCCGGAGCACCAGCGCCAGCGTGGGGTGGTCCGGGCCCAGGCTCTTCTCCACCTGCTCCAGCGCCGTGGCGAAGCGCTGGGTGGCCTCCTCCAGCCTGCCCAGGTGCACCAGCAGCGTGCCGATGTTGTTGACGATGATGGCCACGGTGGAGCTGTCGCGCCCCTCCTTCGTCTCCGCGATGTGCAGCGCGCGCTCGTAGAGGGGCAGCGCCTCCTCGCGCTTGCCCTGGTATTGCAGCGCCAGCGCCAGGCTGTTGAGCGCGTCCGCCACCTGCGGGTGGTCCTGTCCCAGCGAGCGCTCCAGCAGCGCCAGCGCGCCCCGGGCCAGCCGCTCCGACTGCACGAAGTCGCCCTGCTGCCAGCGCACGCTGGCCTGCTCCAGCCGGATGCGCGCCACGTCCGGGTGGTCAGGCCCCAGCGCTCCGCGCACGGTGCCCAGGGCGCGCTCGTACAGGCCCAGGGCCTCCTCCGCGCGCCCCTGCGAGCGGCGCACGGTGCCCAGCTCCACGCGCACGTCCGCGACCTCCAGGGCCTCCGGGCCGAAGCGCTTCTCCAGGAAGGACAGGGCGCGGGTGAGCTGCTCGTGGGCCTCCGGGTAGCGGCCCTGGCGCGACAGCAGCCGGCCCAGGTTCATCGCGAGCGCGCCGGCCAGCTCCCTGCTGCCGCCCAGCCGCTCCACCGCGGCGCTGGCGCGCTCCGCGGCCTGCTGTCCCTGGGCGTAGTGGTCCAGCCGCTCCCCCGTCACGCGCACCGCCAGCGTCCACG
>NZ_JBKGHJ010001081.1:0-989 GCF_046520365.1 Corallococcus sp. 4LFB | reverse complement strand
GCGCCCGTCTCGCCGCGCTCCCCCAGGACGGAGATGAGCCGCGCGGTGACGCCCTGCGCGTCCGGCACGCGGCGCAGGCCCTCCGCCGCCGCGTGGCGCACGCGCCAGCTCTCGTCATGAAGCCCGGTGGTGAAGGTCTCCAGGGCCCCGGGCGCGCGCGGATCCACCGCCTGCAGCGCCCGGTACCGTGCCTCCTCCTGCCCCGCGGGGGACCGCACCGTGTCGCTCATCCGCCGTCCTCCTTCGGGGGTCCGTTCCTCGGGGAGGCCGCATCCTGCTCGAAGCGGCGGAGGGAGTCGCGCCCCACGAGGCCAGAACGAGGGCGCGGCAGGCCCATTCCCAGGGGGCGCTCCGCGCCAGGAGGCAACCGGGCAGCGGCCTGGAACGTTCACCTTCGCACCCTTCGCCGCTCAGCCCGCCTGAAGCTCCGCGTCCCAACCTTCCTGGCCAAAGAACCAGAGCGAGTAGACGCCCAGCGCCGTGCCCAGCGGAAAGGTGGGCAGCGCCACGAGGGCGAGCAGCGTGGCCAGCCCCTTGGAGACACGGCGGCCGCGCACCAGCCCCAGGCCCAGGGCGAGCCCCGCGATGGACGCCGCCAGGAGCACGACGAAGATGGCCGCCATCGCGAGGACCCAAGGGTTCTCCCACGCCGGCAGCCGGGGGGCGGACCTCCCGGCGGCGGCGACGAAGCCCAGGGCGGCCGTGACGTACGCCATCGCCCCCGTGGCCAGCAGCATCAACGCGTGGACGAACAAGTAGAAGAACCCCAGCGCCTTCCGGTGCCCGCCCAGGTCTCGCATGACGTCCCTCCCTAAATCCGGGGCGCGCACGGCGAAAACGGCGCGCTCACCCTCCGGACGGCGGCCGGGAATCGCGCTCCAGCTCCGCGCGCAGCGCGCCTTCAGGTCCAGCAGCAGCCGCAGCCGCTCCGGCGCCGCACACGCCCACCACGATGGCGTGCGGCCCCGGACATGAGCGCCGGCGCGGGC
>NZ_JBKGHJ010001080.1:0-989 GCF_046520365.1 Corallococcus sp. 4LFB | reverse complement strand
GCGCGCCCACGTCCAGGCGGCGCTCCCCAGCCACATGGTCCCCTCCGCGTTCGTGTTGCTCGACGCGCTGCCCATGACACCGAACGGGAAGGTGGACCGCCGCGCCCTGCCGATCCCCGAGGGCGAGGAGCCGTCACCGACAGGCACACGGGCGCTGACCGCGCTGGAGCAGACGTTGAGCGCCATCTGGTGCGCGGTGCTGCAACGGGCGCACATCCCCGTCGATGCGAACTTCTTCGACCTGGGCGGGCACTCCCTGCTGGCCACGCAGATCGTCTCCCGGATCTCGCAGGTCATGGGCGTGCACGTCCCCGTGCGGACCCTCTTCGAGTTCCCCACCCTCGAAGCCCTGGCAGGAGCACTGGAGGCACGGACACAGGACCCGTCCCATCCCGTTCCCGCGCTCAAAGCGCAGCACCGTGAAGGACCGCCGCCCCTGTCCTTCGCGCAGGAGCGGCTCTGGTTCCTCAACCAGTTCCACGCGGACCGGGCCGCGTACAACATGCCCATGGCGCTGCGGCTGGAAGGCACGCTGGACGTGGACGTGATGGAGCACGCCCTCCAGGCACTCGTGGACCGGCACGAATCCCTGCGCACGGTGTTCCCGGGTGAAGGCGTCCCCGTGCAGCGCATCCTGCCCCGGCTGCCGGTGTCCCTCCGCCGGGCCGAGGCGTCCTCCCGGGCCGAAGCCGAAGCCCTGCTGCGCGAGGACGCGGAGACGCCCTTCGAGCTCTCCGAAGGCCCGCTGTTCCGTGCCCTCCTGGTCCGCGAGGACGCGCGACACCACGTGCTGCTGCTCAACCTGCATCACATCGTGTCCGATGGTTGGTCGCTGGGAGTGCTGTACCGGGAGCTGTCCGCTGAGTACCAGGCGCGTCACGCGGGACGGGCCTCCGACCTGGCTCCCCTGCCGGTGCAGTACGCGGACTACGCGGCGTGGCAGCGCCAGTGGCTCCAGGGAGACGTGCTCCAGCGGCAGCTCGACTTCT
>NZ_JBKGHJ010000107.1:0-19475 GCF_046520365.1 Corallococcus sp. 4LFB | reverse complement strand
CGCGCTGGGCATCTGCCTCTATGACCTGCTGACGATTGCGCGCCCCTGGAGTGAACCTCCGGCCATGTTCCTGGGAGGCCGGTTGGAGTTGCCCTCGCCGCATTCTCTGAACCCTCAGGTGCCAGCGGCACTGGGCGCGGCTGTCCTCCATTTCGTTGCCCGGGACCCGGAGAAGCGGGCCCCCACAGCGGAGGTGATGAAGCGCGAGTTGGCGGCACTGCTGCCCGAGGTGGGAGTCGCGTGGAGGGAGCCCTTCCACGTCCCCAAGGCCCACATTCAACTCGCCCCCGAAGCGCTGCCTCTCGCGCTGTCACAAGAGGTGCCCGCCCCGGCTGCCTGGCGTGGACTCGCGACCGCACGAGGGCCATTCGTGGTAGCGCTCGCAGTGCTTCTGGGCGGCTTCGTGCTCTGGCGCTTCATGACGCCCTCGAAATCTCCTCCGGCTGCACAGCGAGCGCCGGTAACCCCCTCCTCCGCACGGCAGGAGGCCTCAGCGACGAAGCAACCGGTTTCCCCTCTAGCGCCCGTCACGAAGCCCCCTGAAGTAGCCTCTCCCGTGTCCGCACCCGAGCCGAAGGAAAGTCCTCCCGTGAAGCGCGCTCCCTCGCCCCTCTCGCCGCCGCCCGAATCCTCCAGGAAGCCAAAGCCTCTGGCCGTTTCCCAGGGGTGGCCCCCGGCGGAGTGGGGGGGCTTCCTCAAAACGTGCGCAGGCCTGACCGCCGCCGCCGCCCTCCAGATGGGATGCCCGGGAGCCCAGGTGCGTCCTGAATCCGCGGAATGCCCTGATGCCGCGCGCAAGGCGATGTTCAACATGAGGAAGGACGGCGGTCTTGGGATGCGGAAGGAGGCCACTGTCCCTTTCTGGGTGGACGCGCGCCAGAAGGGCATGGGGGATCTTGGGGTCTACCGCGAGGGGCCCGTGACGGGCGAAGTGTATACCGACGAAGTGTCCGCACTCCCCGAGGGCACGCTGCTTTCCGGCTACCTGTGGACGGGGAACAAGGACCGGTTGCTGGCGCGCTACACCGAAGCCCGACTTCCGAATGGCCAGAGGGTGCCGGTCTGCATCGAATTGGGGGATCGGTATGGTTCCGGTTGGCCCACCAGCGACGAGTCCAAGCCGGGCGAGATCGTGACCCGCCGTAATTTGGCCGGCATCGCCGTCGAACGTTGGCGTTGAAGCTCCTGCCAAATGTAACGCCTGTTTACGATTCAGCGTCCGTCCTCCTCACTCGGAGTGAGAGGGATTCCGGGGGACGTTGAACCCGCCGCGTCGTTCCCCACGGGGGGCTGCGAGCCCTACCTTGCACATTCCTTCGCGCGAACTCCTCCCGCGCAGGTGCAAGGGATATCCGCATGGCCCATCCATCCAACCCGCCGCTCTCCAGCGGCGTCGTGCTCTTCACGCAGGGGGACACCTCCTACGAATTCTTCCGGGACCTGGGAGCGGGTTGGCTGGGGGAGCGCGTCCTGCTCGCCTTTGTCCGGACGCCCCAAGGGCTGGGCGACTGCGTGGTGTTCAAGTGCATTCCCCTGCCGCAAGGCGAAGAGGTGTCCGAAGGATTCCAGTTCACGCGGACGCGCTTGGAAAAAGAGGTGCGGCTTTCGCGCTACCTCCAGCACCCGCGCATCGCGCGCGTCCTCTCCTTGATCCGCTCCTTCCTTGCCGCTGCCTCAAGCCGCGCGCTCGCCTCCTCCGCACCTGTTTGAGGGAACTCCGCGAAAGGACGGTGGAGCCTCCTCACCGTCACAGTGCCGACATGGGGGAATCATAGGTCGCGACTGCATCGTGCCCGCGCGGCCTGTAGGCTGGCGTTTCACGCAGGGGAAAGCCATGACCCGGTTCATCGACTTCCTAGAGCAAAACACGCTTCCTGCGCGCGTCATCGAACACGCGCATGTGTGGCTCCTGGAGCATCTCGCGCGCGAGAGCAGCGTGCTTCCCCTTCGCGCCACGGGCTCGTTTGAAGACGGGGACGCGCGAGTTCCTGCACGTGAGCACCGAGCACGCCGGGTGCGTCTGGCAGCGTCAGCCCGAGACGTTGTCTTTTGCGACAACGAGCTTCCGGTTTGGCTGTATCGGAGCTTCGGGTCGCCCGGGTTCTTCGAACGGAGTCTTCAGTCGCTCCTCGAGCAGCGAATCGCGCCCGTCGCCGACAGCCGGGCGAAAGCCGAGGGGGATGGCACCTTCCACTGCGAAACTGTCGCGCGCCCGTGGGGTACCGCGAAGCGGCATAAGCACATCTTTGATGCTGGCCTCCCGCATCGCACGAACAACTCAAGACTGACCCGTTACGAGGTGACGTCGAAGTTTCTCCGACTCGTTCATCCGGTGAACTGGTTCCTCTTTCCGGCGGGCTTAACGCGAGACGCCGAGCAGAACAGCGCGCCTGAATACCAGCATGTGGCCGCGGCATGGATGGCCCGAAGGTGCCCAGGCGTGTTTCGCGAATTCGTCGAACTGTCCCGTCCGGAAGGATTCGGGTGGAATCCCAACTGGCTCCAACTGGGGGAAGTGCACGCCGAGAAGCTGCGCATGCCGGAAGAGGCTCCCGTTCCTGCGGCGGCCGAAGCCGTTCGCGCCGTAATGTCACGGCTGGCGACTGCTACTCCTACGAACATCCGGTGCTTCGACATACGGGAGACTGCCACGGGGCGGTTCCACTTGGCCGACTTCGGCGTCTCGACCGGCGGCATCAATCGTGACATCCCGGTCGTCTTCCGAATCGTTGACCGGAGAGACAACGTCCTGCTCGAGTCCCAGCCCACGACTGCGGCTACCCTCCACATCGCCGCACGCGGCCGTGTGGACTACGACCGGGATGGCTTCCACCAGCGGGACATCGTTGTGCACGATTCGTCGAACGGTCAGGTCGCGCCTGCCAGCGCTATCGGCCGGCGCATACCTTGGAAACCGTGACAGTTTCGATTGAGCGAGTTCTTTGAACGTACCGGGGCAGGCCGCGCCCCACGTCGCTCCCCTCCGCCAGCAGCGTGGCAAGGTTCTCCCTCACCGCCTCGTACAGCACCGTCTCCTCCGGCTGCCTCCGCCGGGACGCGCCCCCCGCTCCTCCACCTGCCCCTCCCCAGCTCCACCTCGCCAGGGCACACGCTACCGCCAGCCTCTCAAGGGCTTCTCGTGAGCCCTACGAAACTGGGGAACTCGGGCCGCTCGCGCCCGTGAGCGGGTTGACCCTATGGGGCCGCATGTGCCCCCAGTGTGCCCCTCCAGCGGGGGTTTGCTATCGCCCTGCCCACGGGTTCAAGTCCCGTACTCCTCGCCAGGACGTGACCATGTATCTCCGAGCCTGCATCTCGCTTCTCCTCTTCCTCTCTGCCTGCGCGACGTCAGCGCCGAGCCCGAGCGCTCGCGTGGCGCGGAACCCGAGGATCGCCAATCTCCAGCGAGCGGCGATGCTGCCGTGGACTGACGGGGGGCGGTGCGTCGTCCACGAGGCTTCCCAGCCTTGGCCCGTGCTGGTGGAGCGCTGCTATCCGGCCCTCGACCATGACCGGATCGAGTTACGCGACACCACGGGGAGATGCACGGTCGCCTCAGCGGACGCGGCAGCCGTGGGGCTCGGGTTCTGCGTGCTGGCGGCTCCTGAGATTGCCGTGGGCGCCGTCATCGTGCTTGGCGCGGTGGTGGTCGCCGTCGCCATTCAAGAGGCGCTGGATGCCTATGAACTCCGCCACGCCTACCCCGAGGAAGCAGGGACCTCACGGGGAACGAAGGTGGCGTCCCGGGATGCCAAGACACAACGCAATCCCAGGCTGGAGCCCGAGCCGGCGGGGCAGGACAGGCAGCCCCCGGTGCCTCCTGTGCCCGTGGACCGGGCGGGCCGCGCCAGTTGCGAGCCTGTTCCCGTGCCCCACGCGGGCGGAGATGACCCTCATAATGAGTGCGCCGACAAGTTCCCTCCCAACCGTTATCCCGGAATGGACGTGCTCGTGGCCGGCGTGCGCTTCGATGCGCTGCAAGTGGGCGTGCGCGTGCTGTGGGAGATCAAGACCCATCAATTCGACACGTACAAAAAATTCATTCGGAGGCAGGAGATTGCGACGGAGTTGGAACAAATAGAAAAGGAGCAGGATGCGGCGGCTGCATGCGGCTATGGCTACGTGATCGGGGTGAGCACCCAAGCGCACAAAGACGCGCTGCTCGCTGTCCTTCCTGCCCTCAAGATCGCCGTCACGGGATGCAAGCGATGACAACTCGAAATGAACTTATTCTGGCCGTCTATGCGCCGGCGCTCGTGGCCAATGATGGCCGCACACTCGCTGTCGTCCGTGGCATGGAACGGGCGCTGCCTGGCTTGCGCCTGCAGTGGGAAGTGGGCGATGCAGGCCGCCCCATCGAGTTGCCGCAGCGCGACGCCTGGCTCGTTGAGGCGACAGCACGCGGAAAGCTCCCGCTCCTGTGCAATGGCGATGAGAGCTACCCCGTGACGGTTTCGGGACGGGGAAGATCGGGACGCCTCAGCCCGGGCGGTCAGCCGCAACTCCACGTTCATGCGGAGTTGCCTCTAGACGCGGCTGTTATCGCGGCAGCGGGGGAGATGCTGGAGCACGTCGGAGAGGGGGCACGCGCGTTCTGGGGGCATGCGACGCCGGATGCCGCCGCGCTGGACATCGCGTATCAGACTGCCCCCACGCTGGAAGGGCCGCCATCCCCACGTCGCGGGTTGCCCGCCCTGAAACTCTTCGATCACATCCCTGCGCCCGAGATCCCCTATTACCTCGGGTGGCTGAACTACTGGTCAGCCGCTACCGCACGAGCCATCGGTTTCCCAGACCCGGCCCGGGACGCGGACCTGCTTTCGCGAGCGCGTCGCACGGAGACGGGCGGGTGGGTCGTGCAACTTACCGACGCGCCGCTCGACCTGGACAACCCCGTCCACCTGGACGCGCTCCTGCGGACCTACGAGCGGTTCCCTGTGATTGGCGGTCGCTCGGCCCCTTGATGAACACGGCTTTCAAGGACCGTAGGGATACATGTTCATTTGATCCGCGATGAGCGGGCGGCAGAGCAGCAGGAGCTGTGGCTCGTCCACGAACGAGGACCTCCGCGCCTTGAGGAAACAGGACGCGGGATCATCCGAGGGCTGGGCGTACTGGCAGAGCTGGAGCGCTTGCGGATCCTCAAGGAACGCTCGCTCCTGGACCCGCTGGAAACACTTCGCCGGGGCGTCCGAACGGGCACCCTGGCAGAGCTGGGCCGCGACGCTCTCGCTCACCCCACTGCCTTCGCGCGCCGCTTCGAAGCAGGAGTATTGCGGCGCGCCCTCGGGCGGCTCCTCGAGTTGCCCCATCGCCGGAAACCCAAGCAGCGTGGCAGCCAGTCCCCAGGCTCCTCTCCATGGCCCTCGCTTCATCGTGCACCCCCAGGAGAAGATGGGGGAGGGCTGGCCCGCATGCGAGGGACGGACGGAAAGGCAGCCGACGTGCCCTGGCCGCTTCAGCCGTGCACGGTGCGACTGTCAGCGGGCACGGCCGCCCGGTCCTTCAGGCCGTAATCCCTCACGACGTGCGCCACGCGCAGGCGGTAGTCGCTGAACACGCCTTCGCGGCCCTCGCGCTGGGCTTCGCGGTGGGCCTCCAGGCGCCGCCACTCCGCCACCGCCGCCTCGTCGCGCCAGTAGGAGAGCGACACCAGCTTTCCTGGCGCGCTCAGGCTCTGGAACCGCTCGATGGAGATGAAGCCATCGATGCCCGCCAGCAGCGGCCGCAGCTCCGCCGCGAGATCCAGGTACCGCTGCCGATGCGCCTCGTGTGCCCAGACCTCGAAAATAACGGCAATCATCACAGTCCTCCCAGGACGCGGGTGTTGGTGGAAGCACGCCAGGTGACGGCGCCCGACAGCGGTGACAGGTCCAGCCCGGTCGCGAGCACGCGCTCCGCCGCCGCCGTGGCCATCGCCGTCGCCAGCAGCGGCCCCGGACAGGCATGCGCGCCCAGGCCGAAGGTGAAGGTCTGACGACCCACGCGCCGGGGCAGGAAGGCGTCGGGCCGCGGATTCTCCAGCGGATCCCGGTTCGCGGCGGCGAGCACGACGACCACGGTCGCACCGGCTTCCAGTTCCTGCCCCGCGACGATCGCCGCCGCGTGGGTGAAGCGCCGCGTGTTCTGGACCGGCGACTCGTGGCGAACCGCCTCCTGGACCACGTCGTCGAGCGTGCACTCGCCCCGGGAGAGCTGTTCCCGCAGCGCGGGCTCGCGAGCAATGGCCCGCAGCGTCGCCCCCAGGAGCCCGGCCGTCGCTTCATACGCCTGGGTGAGCAGGCCCACGGCGTTGGGGACGCGCAGCTCCTCCGCGCCAGGGCCCGACATGAGCCGGGCCGTGAACGCCGTCCTCGGTGTGGCCTGGAAACAGGCCGCCACGCGCTCGGTCAGCCTCGCCGCGCCATCGCTGCTCACGGTGGGCCCGGCGACCGAGCGGACATAGGCCTCCACGTCCCGCGCGGTCGCCTCCAGCGTGTCTTCCGCGAAGCCCAGCAGCGACGCCAGCACGAACACGGGGAGCTGGAGCGCCGCGTCCGGCAGCCGCGACAGGGAGGGCTTCGCGAACAGCCGCTCCGCCTGGCGCCGGCTCTCCGTCTCCACCTCCCGCAGCGCCTCCGGCAGCGCGCGCGACAGGGTCTGCTTCACGGCGGGGTAGGGGCCTCCGTCGTTCATGCGCACCAGCCGCCCGAAGAGGGCCCCCGCGGCGCTGCCCACCAGCTGCGGAGGCACGGGCTCGGCCTTCGGACGGACCCGGCAGTGCTCGCTCGTGAGCACGGCGCGCACGGTGGCCGCGTCCGCCGCGATCCATGGCCCGAACCCGGGGATGCGGTGCAGTCCGCCCGGGGCGCGAAGCTCCGCGTAGTACGGGTAGGGGTCGGGGTGGGTGACGGCCTGATACGGGTCGGTGGGCGGTGTCATCGGTCCTCGGTTCCGGGCACTCTCCTCCCGAAGCCCTGTCCGTGTGCTAGGAAATGGTTCGCCATGGACCGAACGATGAATGCAGGGCCGGACCTCACGACGCTGGCCGGAGCCGTGGGGGACGCCACGCGGATCCGGATGCTGGAGCTGCTCATGGAGGGACGTTCTCTCGTCGCCAAGGAGCTGGCGTTCGGCACGGGCGTCAGCCCCGCGACGGCGACCGCGCACCTCCAGCGGTTGGAGCAGGCCCGGCTGGTCCGCTCCACGAAGCAGGGACGCAACAAGGTGTTCCGCCTGGCCACGCCCACCGTGGCGCGGATGGTGGAAGCGTTGATGACGGTGGCGGTCCGGGGACCCCGTGCGTCAGCGACCCCGGAGCCCCTGCGGGCCGCGCGCTACTGCTACGACCACCTGGCGGGGCGGTTGGGCATGGGCATCACCGACGCGCTGCTCCGGGCCGGGCACCTGTCCCTCCGCCGCCGCGCCTTCGCGCTCACCCCGAGCGGCGAGGCCTGGTTCCAGGACTTCGGCATCGACCTGGAGCCCGTGCGTGAGCAGCGGCGCCACTTCGCCCACCGCTGCCTGGATTGGAGCGAGCGGCGCGACCACCTCGCGGGGGCGCTGGGCGCGGCGCTCGCCTCCCGGGTGTTCTCGCTGGGGTGGGTGGAGCGTCAGCCCGACTCCCGCGGCCTCATCGTCACGCCTGGAGGGCAGCGGGGGCTCAAGCGTCACTTCGGCGTGACGTAGGCCGCGGCGGAGGCGTCCGCGCGCTCCCGCGTGCGCTGGATGGCGACGGACACCGCCTCACCCACGACGCGGGAGAGGCCCTGGGCTTCCAGCGTCTTCAGCCCCGCCTCGGTGATGCCTCCCGGGGTCGCCACCTCCGCGATGAGCCGTGGCGTGGTGGCGTCCGGTTCGGCCAGCAGCTTCGCCGCGCCGATGAGCGTTCCCCGCGCGAGCTCCGCCGCCTCCGCCGCGTCCATCCCGTGCGCCATCGCGGCCTGGGCCAGCGCCTCCACGAACCGGAAGACATACGCGGGGCCCGTGCCGGACACGCCCGTGCACACCGTGAGCGCTTCCTCGGACACCCACAGCGGGCGGCCTGTCGCCGCGAAGAGGGACTCCGTGGCCCGCCGCGCGGTCTCCGTCACCCGCGTCCCGGGCGTCAGGGGCGTCACGCCCGCGCCCACGCGCACGGGCGTGTGGGGCATGGCGCGCAGCACGGAGACGCTGGGGGGCAGCGCCGCTTCCAGCTGCGCGAGCCGCACGTCCGCGGACAGCGACACCACCGCCTGCCCCGCCTCCAGGGCAGGGGAGATGAGCGCCATCAGCTCGCGCATCTGCGCCTGCCGGACCGCCAGCACGACCACCGCCGCGCCGCGCACCGCCTGCGCGTTGTCCATGAGGACGTGCACGCCGTGGCGGGAGCGCAGCTCCTCGCCGCGCTCGGGCCGGCGAACGGTGACGCGGAGGTCGGACGGGCGCGCGTGGCCGGAGCGCAGCAGCCCCTGGATGATGGCTTCGGCGAGCTTGCCGCCACCGAGGAGGGCGACGGGTGCGGGAACGGGGTGGGAGTCCATGGCCGGAGTCTACTCCTACAGCTTCACGCCCACGGTGGTCCGCAGCTGCGTGTCCAGCGGCGGCACCGTCGCGGGCGGCGCGCTGTCGTAGGTGAGGTTGAAGCCGATGCCCACCGTGACCCGGGGATTGGGCGTCACCGCGAACAGCGTCTCGTTGAGCACGCGCAGGTCGGAGGGGCGGGTGACGCGCGGCTGGAAGTAGACCGTCTCCACCAGCTGGATGTTCTCCATCAGCTTCACCCGGCCCAGCAGATAGCTGGACACGCGTGGATCCGTGTAGCGGTCTCCCGCGTCCGGCTCGCCGTCCTTGCGCAGCCGCTCGTGCTCCAGCATCAGCGCCACGCCGAAGGTGAGCCCCGTGGCCTCCTTGTTGAGCAGCACGAAGCGGGGACCCGCGCCCAGCAGGATCCGGAGCTGGAGCCGGCGGAACTCGTTGTACTCGTGCTGCGCGAAGGCCTCGCCCGACAGCAGGTCGCTGAACTTGCGCCGGTAGCGCACGTGCTCCAGCACCTGACTGACGATGCGCTCGCCGCTGGCGAACGAGTACTCACCCCGGATGACGCCCAGCCAGACGTCACGCTCCGAGCGCAGCTGGCCCACCAGCGAGCCGCGAATCGAGAACAGCTGCGTGCTGCCCGTTCGCCAGTCGCCGCCCAGCTCGATGGCCGCGGCCGGACCCAGCTCCGCCTTCTCGTCGAAGAGCGCCTGCACGTTGACGATCTGTGCCGCCGCGCCGCTCGCATGGAGCAGCACCACCAGCACCACCCACCCACCTCGCTTCAGGAAACCCATGTCCTACCGCTGTGCCTGCTTGCGCGCTCCTGATCAACCCCGTTGTGCGGTGCCCCGGCACGTCGGTCCGGCGCTTGACGGCAATCCCGGAGCGGAGCATGCCTGCGCCGTTCCCCTCGCCCTTCCCCTGTCCGGAGTCCGCCCATGCAGGTCCACATCATCGATGCCTTCACCCGCACCGCCGGTGCAGGAAACCGCGCGGGCGTGGTGCTCGACGCGTCCGCGCTGGAGGTCCCCATGATGCAGCGGACCGCCGCGGCCGTCAGCGCGTCGGAGACCGCCTTCCTCCTGTCCCGGCCCGGCGACGCCACGGTGCGCCTGCGCTACTTCACGCCCGTGGATGAGATCCCCTTCTGTGGCCACGCCACGGTGGCCACCTTCCACCTGCTCGCGGAGAAGGGGCTGCTGAGGAGCCCGGGGACGTACACGCTGGAGTGCCCCGGTGGCACGTTCGGCATCGAGCTGGAGTCCCGGGGGGCGCAAGGGACGCGCGTGTGGATCACCACGCCCCAGCCGCCCGCGCAGCCCAACCCCGTGGCGCTGGAGCCGCTGATGGCCACGCTCGGCGGAACGGCCGCGCAGGTGGACCCGACGCTGCCGGTGATCCGCCAGGGCCACCGGCTGGTGGTGCCGCTGCTGCGGCTCGCGGACCTGGAGGCCCTGACGCCGCGAGGCGCCGCGATGAACGCGCTGCTGATGCCGCACGGCCTGCGAGGCGTCTACCTCTTCACCCGCGAGGCGAAGGAGGAGGGGAGCGTGGCCCAGGCGCGCTACTTCGTCCCGGGGTTCGGCATCCTGGAGGACCCGGTGACGGGCTCCGCCGCGGGTCCGCTGGCGGCGTACCTCGCCGAGCACGGGAGCCTTCGCCTGCCAGCGGAAGGCGGCACGGTGGCGAGCCGCATCGAGCAGGGCGACACGCTGGGCAAGCCCGGCCGCATCGACATCCAGGTCACCGGGCGGCCGGGCCACATCGAGCGCGCCCGCGTGGGCGGCGTGGCGCTGACCGTGATGGACGCCACGCTGCTCGCGTAGCGGGGGCTCCCTCCAATGACAGACACCGGGGCTCGCCGGCCCCGGACCCTTGATGCCTCCCGGGGGCGCGGCCAACTTGGAGGATGGGATAATCCCATCCCCGCTCGAGTCACCGGGGCGGTCCAGCGGCCGGGCGCCAGCCGGACGCCACCGGGGGAGGACGTCAATGGCAACCGCGCACAAGAACCCGGGGGCCCAGGGGAAGCCTTCTTCCCCGCCCGCCGTGAAGAACGCCCAGCCCGAGGTGCAGGGCGGCGGCTCGCAGGCCCAGGAGCCCAGGACGGGCGCGGGCATCACCCGCCGCGAGTCCATTGCATCGGCCCTCGGCCGGGAGGCCGTGCCCGTGAGCCCGTTCGGACTGCTGCGGCGGATGCTGGAGGACATGGACCAGCTCGTCACCGGCTTCGGAGGCCGGGGCCTCGGCGTCCGCGGTGGCCTGGTGGATGAAGGCCTCTGGTCGCCGCAGGTGGACGTGCTGGAGCGGAACGGAAACCTCATCGTGAAGGCGGACCTGCCGGGCATGAAGCAGGAGGACATCCACGTCGAGCTGCTGAAGGACCTGCTCGTGATTGAAGGCGAGCGCAGCTTCGAGGTGGAGGAGGAAGAGGAGGCCGAAGGCGTCTGGAGCCTGGAGCGCGGCACCGGCTCCTTCCGCCGCGTCATCCCGATTCCGGAAGACATCGACATGGAGACGGTGCAGGCGAACTTCGAGAACGGCGTGCTGGAGATCTCCCTGAAGCTCCCGGAGCAGGTGATCCAGGGCAAGCGCATCGAGGTGAAGGGCGGCTCGAGCGAGAAGGCCCGGCTGAAGCCCGGGAAGCCCATCCACTGAAGGGACGGGCGCGCGGCTCAGTGCATGTGTCGGTGGCCCTCGTCCTCCACGACGGCCGCCGCCACCTTCTCCGCCGAGCCGCGCAGCTCCTCTTCGGGGGGCGAGTGCCAGGACTCGAAGGTGAACAGCTTCCGCATCAGCTTGCCGGCCTGATAGCCCGGCCGCAGGCCGATGGCGTCGAACATCCACGCCAGCGCCTCCTCCGCGAAGGTGGACCAGGACTCCTCACAGCCCGTGGCCTCCATGGTGAGGTTCATCGTGGTGACGATTCCCTCCGACAGCGCGAGCATCCGGATGTCGCGGTCGTCTGGCCCCGAAGGCAGGTTCCGCTTCAGCGCCTCGAAGTGGGCGTCCAGCTTGAACAGCCATTCGCGCGACCGCGCCAGCGCGTCGATGATGAGCTGGAGGTTGTATTCCACGTCCATGTTCGGGGTGGGCTTCTGCCTGAAGAAGCGGTGACACCAGCAGTAGCCGCCGAAGCTCTCATTGCCCAGGGACAGGCCCGTCTCCGTGTACCAGGGCCCCAGGTTCTGGTGGAGCAGTCTCTGGACGTGCTTGGCCATCGTGTCGTGCTGCTCGTCCGTGAGCTTGCGCGTCCCCGGGGGCACGCGCGGCGCCAGGTATTCACGCAGCAGGCGGATGAGCTTCTCCGGCTCATACCCATCCAGGCTGTCGCGGATGCGCAGCCAGTCGCCCAGCGCGGACCTGCTCATACGGCCACCTCCGCTACCCGCGCCGCCGCGGCCCGGAGGGCTTCCGGGGCGGGCGCGATCCACGACTCGAAGACGAAGGCGGTGTCCAACTGCTCCTGCGTGGCGTCCGACAGCGGCAGCCCCATCGCCTCGATGCACCACGACATGGCGTCCTGCGCGACCTGGTACCAGGTCTCCTCACAGGACGTCGTCTCCGCCGTAAACTCCACGGTCCGCACCAGCGCTTCCGCGAGCGCCTTCGCCCGGAGCGCCTTGTCTTCAGCCGCCAGCTCGAGCTGACGGCGCGAGGTCTGGTACACGCCGTCCAGCGCGTACAGAAACGAACGGATCCGCTCCAGCGACTCCAGCATGAGCTGGATGTTCGCATCCACGTCCATCGTCCGATGCGGCGGGTTCTGGTTGAAGAACGAGTGACACCAGCAATAGCCCCCCAGCACCTCGTTGCCCAGGGGCAGTCCGCTCTCGCTGTACCAGGGCCCCAGCTCGGCCTGGAGCAGGTCCTTCACGGCGTTCCTCGCCTGCTTGAGTTGGGAGGGATGGATGCTGCCGGACCGCAAGGGGGCCAGGACCTCTCGCAGCCGGGAGGCCAGCGATGGCGGCGCATAGGCATCCAGGCTGTCGCGGATGCGGCGCCACGTGAAAGCCGAAGCGTTGCTGCTCATTCGGGCACCTCGTTGCGGCACGGGGCGTCCGGCCCCGCGATGCTCCGGGCCAGCAGCCTTGCCAGCCGCGTGTAGTTCACCGCGTCCCCCGGATGCTTGGGCCACAGCACCACGGGCGCCAGCGGCGGCGTGGGCAGCCGGCCCCGGCGCAGCATGTATTCCAGCCACAGCCGCGCCGCGCGGGCGTTGCCGTCCGGGAAGGGATGGAAGAAACACAGGTCCAGGTACAACCGGGTGGCATGCGCCACCGGATGGCGTTCCTCCCGCGCGT
Organism: Corallococcus sp. 4LFB; assembly: GCF_046520365.1. Lineage (NCBI taxonomy): Bacteria > Pseudomonadati > Myxococcota > Myxococcia > Myxococcales > Myxococcaceae > Corallococcus > Corallococcus sp. 4LFB. The sequence continues at coordinate 6,672 of NZ_JBKGHJ010000107.1, read as the reverse complement.
CCGCCTCCACCTTCTCGCGGAAGGCCGCCTCCAGGCCGGGCACGTGCGCGTACCGGTGCGCGCCGCCCCACGCGAAGGCGTCCCCGGTGCGGAAGCCCGTGGGCCCGCCCAGCAGCTCCGACTGGACCTCCACCATCCGGGGGAAGGTCAGCGGCTCGCCCGCGTCCGCGAGTCTCCGCACCCGGCCCAGGGCCCGCTCGAAGCGCTCCGTCCGCGCCGGCCCCTGGGGTTCATGGGCCGGTGCGTCATGGCGGAGGAGGAAGTCCTCCTGGGCGCCCGTCTCCCGGAAGGGCTGCCTCGCCGCCGCCGCCAGGTCCGCCCGGAGCGCGGGCAGCGCCCAGTCCAGGGCGCGCGTGGCCTCCCGGTGGGGCGCGAGCTGCTCGGTGGAGGTGGGGGCTTTCACTCGGGGTCCGGGGTGAAATCGGGGGCGGGAAGCCCATCACGGAGCGGTCCGGGTGACAAACACCCCGGGCCGCGGGGCCCTCATGTGGGTCACGGAGTGGAGCCTGGGCGCACAATTGCGTAAACAAGCCGTTCTCGCAGGGAGAAGGCACTGAATGAAGACGTTCCTCGTGGTCAACCCGCGCAGCGCCAACGGGCAGACGGGGAAGCGCTGGGTGGAGATCTCCGCGCTGGTGGGCAAGGTGCTCGGTGAGTTCGGGCACGGCTTCACCAGCGGCGGCATGGATGCGGCGCGTCTGGCGCGGCAGGCCATCGACGACGGCTATGAGTGCATCGTCGCGGTGGGGGGCGACGGCACCCTCAACGAGGTCACCAACGGCTTCTTCCGCGACGGGCAGGTCATCAACCCCCAGGCCACGCTGGCCCTGCTGCCCCGGGGCACCGGCGGCGACTTCCGCCGCACCTTCGGGTGGGACCTGGAGCTGACGTCCGCGCTGGAGCGGCTGCGCACGCAGACGACGGAGCCCTTCGACGTGGGGCGGCTGGAGTTCATCGACAACGACGGCAACCCGGCCACGCGCTTCTTCGCCAACATCGCCTCGTTCGGCGTGAGCGCGGTGGTGGCCCGCGAGGTGAACCAGGGCAGCAAGGCGCTGGGCGGCAACCTGAGCTTCATGTGGGGCACCGTGAAGGGCCTCCTGAAGTACCAGGAGCGGCAGGTGCGCCTCACGGTGGATGGCGGCACGCCGGAGACGGTGAGCGTCACCGCGGTGGCGGTGGCCAACGGGCGCTACTTCGGCAGCGGCATGTTCGTCGCGCCGGACGCGGTGACGCACGACGGCCTCTTCGACGTCACCATCTGGTCCAACTACGGCCTGTCCGACTTCGTCCTCAAGTCCAAGGGCGTCTACAACGGCGACCACGTCACCTGGAAGGGCACGCGGCGGCTGCGCTGCCGCACCATCCACGCGGAGTCGGAGGACGGCGACGTGTTCCTGGACGTGGACGGCGAGACGCCGGGCCGGCTGCCCTGCACCATGACGATGTTGCCCGGCGCCATCCGCCTCAAGGTCTAGCGCCGGAGCGGGGCGGGCGCGGCGCGTCACGGGGCTGGTGAAGACGGCCCGCTGCGCCGGGTCCACCTCGATGCCCCCAGCCGGACGCTGCAATCACGGTCAAGCTCTACGGACGCAGTGCGGAGAGCACTGGCTTGAAGGACTTGCAGCGCTTCGACTGAGTTTGCATTTGGACGCCTTGCCAATCACAGACCGTCTCGTCGGGAGGAAGACAGGCCGTGCGTGCCCGTCTGCCTGGGGGGCGTGCCAGAAACCTGGAACGTCGCCCTGATTCCAGGCAACCTGCTGCATCGCCTGGGCTCCGGGGTTACTCCCAGGGGCCCGCCTCGGTTTTCCGCCCCGGGAGAGGAGCTGAACGCATGAGCGCATCGCGACGACCCGCGCAGTTCGACCTCTTCACCGGCGCGGTGGAGGAGCCGCCCGTGTCCTCGCGGCGCCGGACCCAGCCGGTAGGGCCCGCCGAGCCGTCCGACAGCCTGCGCATGCTGGGCGAGCAGCTCCCCCAGGGCGTCTACCTGGGCACGTCGTCGTGGACCTTCCCGGGCTGGGACGGCCTCGTCTACGACCACGAGGCCAGCACCACCCAGCTGGCGCGCGAGGGCCTGGCCGCCTACGCGCACCACCCGGTGCTGCGCACGGTGGGCATCGACCGGACGTTCTACGCGCCCGTGCCGGCGGCCACCTTCGCCGAGTACGCCCAGCAGGTGCCGGACGGCTTCCGCTTCCTGGTGAAGGCCCACGAGGCCTGCACGCTGGCGCGCTTCCCGGTGCACGAGCGCTACGGCGCGCACCGGGGGCAGGTGAACGACCGGTTCCTCCAGGCGGCCTACGCGGTGGACCACGTGGTGGCGCCGTTCCTGGAAGGGCTGGGGGACAAGGCGGGCCCGCTCGTCTTCCAGTTCCCGCCGCAGGACCCCGCGGCGCTGGGCGGCGCGGGCCGCTTCGTGGAGCGGCTGCACGCGTTCTTCTCCGCGCTGCCGAAGGGCCCGCTGTACGCGGTGGAGGTCCGCAACGAGGAGTTGCTCACGGAAGCCTTCGCGCAGGCGCTCGCGGACACGGGCGTGAGCCCGGTGCTCGCGGTGTGGGCCCACATGCCGCCCGTCGCGCGGCAGGCGAAGCTCACGCGCGCCTTCGAGGCCCGCGCGGTGGTGGTGCGCTGGATGCTGCCGCCGAACCTGGGCTACGAGGAGGCCTACGCCCGCTACGCGCCCTTCAACCGGCTGGTGGACGAGGACGTGGGCACCCGCGACGTGCTGGCCCGCGTGTGCATGGCGGCCGTGCGGCGCGAGCGCCCCGTCTTCGTGACCATCAACAACAAGGCGGAGGGCAGCGCGCCCCTGTCCGCCGTCCGGCTCGCGGAACGCGTCGTGTCACACAAGGAGGAGGGCGGCCAGCGAAGCGTTGCGCACGCAACATGACTTGCGCGCGAGCACGGCGCTTGCTTACGTGAAAGCCCATGAAGGCGATGACCCTGGCTGCACTGCTGATGCAGATGACCTCCGCCGGGGGTGCCGGCTCGGAAGGCAAGCGGGCGGGCAACCACGTCGACGAGGCGAACGCCCACTCCCAGGGCGCGGTGAAGGAGGAGATGACCTCGCTCAAGGGGGAGATCACCAGCCTCAAGGAACAGTTCCGGCTCGCGCGCGAGCGCCAGCGTCTGGCGGCCGAGGAGAAGCACCGCCAGGAGGAGGCCCGCTACGGTGTCACGCCGAAAGCCACTCCCACCCCTGCCTCCGGAGGGTCCGGAGCCTCCGCCCACGCTCGATGAGCTGGGGGCGGTAGAAATTCCGGTCGATGGGAACCTCGACCTGCATCTCTTCCAGCCTCGCGAGGTGAAGGAGCTCGTCACCGAGTACCTCTGGGCCTGCCGCCAGAAGGGCGTGCTGGACGTGCGCATCATCCACGGCAAGGGGACGGGCGCGCTGCGGCGCACCGTGCAGTCCCTGCTGCCCACGCTGCCGGAAGTGGAGGGCTTCCAGACCGCCTCCGAGGCGGACGGAGGCTGGGGCGCGACGTGGGTGCGGCTCAAGCCCCTCTAGCGGGGAGGGGCCGTGGCCGGAGGCTTCAGGACAGCCAGAAGTACGCGGAGGCGATGAGGGTGCGCTTCTCCGTCACGCGCCCCTTGTTGGCCAGCTCCGCCAGCTGCCGGTCCTTGGACGCGTAGCGCTTCTCCTCTTCGTTGCGCAGCGACGCCAGCTTGCGGCGGTAGTCGCGCTCCAGGCGGTCCGAGTGCGCCCGCGCCTTCGCGCGCTCCGCGACGTCCTCGATGCCGGAGACGTCCTTGCGCGCGTCGAACCACGCCTGGCGGGCGGCCTCCACCACCTCGCGAGACTCCATCAGGCAGTCCTCGACGTAGCGGTCCGCGCGCTCCTTGGCCTTGTCCAGCTCCAGCGCGTTGCGCCGTTCCGCGGCCCGAATCAGCTCATCCTTGGCGGTCATGAGCGACTGCTCTTGCATGAGCTGGACCGACACCGGCGCGGGCTGCCGCCGCTTCTCCTCCTTGGCGTCGAGCTTCGTGAAGTGGACACCGTCCGTCAGCGGCAGGGCGCGGAAGCCGCCGTCCCGGTCCTTCACCAGCACCAGGTGGACCAGCTTCTCCTCCGGCTTGAGGCCGGTGGTCTCGAACTTGTAGACGAACCACCAGCCCTCGCTGCCGGCCAGCCGCGCCAGCCGTGAAGGCAGGCCCGCCGCGTCCAGCTGCAGGTAGCTGACGGTGTCCTGGGTGCGGTCGCGCACCGCGTAGGCGGCCTTGGCCACCTGGAGCCGTCCGGAGGTGCGGCTGCCCAGCACGGAGCCGGTGAGCGCCTTCGCCTCCTGCTGGCGCTTGGCCACCACCTCCTTGGCCGCGTCTCCCGCCACGCGCAGCCGGCGGCGCACGTCGCCGTCGAAGCGCTCCAGCACCACGGAGCGCATCGACGTCATGCGCTGGTTGATGCTGCCCTCCAGCTCCTCGCGCAGCTTGTCGAAGGCGACGTTGATGTCCTTCGGGTCGCGGCAGGACTGGTAGATGTCCAGCACGCGGCGCTCGAAGTCGACGCCGCTCTCCAGCGCGCCCAGGATTTCATCCGACGCGCCGAACACGCCGTCGAAGAGGTTGAGCTTCTTTTCCAGGAGCTCGAACAGGCGCGCGTCCGCCGCGTTCTGCCGGTTGAGGAAGTTCACCACCAGCACGTCGCGCTGCTGGCCGTAGCGGTGGCACCGGCCGATGCGCTGCTCCACGCGCTGCGGGTTCCACGGCAGGTCGTAGTTCACCACCAGGTTGCAGAACTGGAGGTTGAGGCCCTCCGCGCCGGCCTCAGTGCAGATGAGGATCTGCGTCTTGTGGCGGAACTCCTCCACCAGCGCCCGGCGCTCCTCGGGCGTGCCGCCGGCGTCGCCGGACAGGAGGGAAATCTTGTCCTTGTACCCGTGCTCCGACAGCAGGTTGAAGAGGTACTGCTGCGTGCGCTTGGACTCCGTGAAGATGAGCGCCTTCTCCGGCCAGGAGTGCGTGCGCATCACCGCGAAGGTGCGGTCCAGCGCGCGCTTGAGGGCCTCACCCTTGGCGTTGATGCGGATGGAGTCCGCGAGGTCCGCGTACTGCCGCAGCTCCCAGACCTCCTGCTCCAGCGTGCGGACCTGGGGCGCCTTGGCGGGGTCGTCGGACCACTCCTCGCCTTCCTCCACGAACTGCCTGGCCTCTTCCGGCTCGAAGAGCGACAGGGCCTGCTGTCCCAGCCGCGCGGCCGTCAGGCGCTTCTCCAGGTTCTCCGACAGCCGCCGCAGCGTGGGCGCGATGGCGAACGTGGAGGAGGCCAGGAGCTTGCGGTAGCACAGCGTCAGGAGCGTCTTCTTGCCCGGCTCGATGGCCGCGGCCTCCGAGCGCTGCAGGTACTCACTGACCTTCTCGTAGAGGTCGTGCTCCTGGGGGGACGGGTGGAAGTCCTCCACGATGCTGCGGCGGTTGGTGTAGCGGACGTATTCGCGCACCTGCCGGCGCAGCGTGCGCTGCACCACCGGGGCCAGCCGCTCCTTCAGTTCGCATGCGGCGGCCTCCGTCATGCCGCCGCCCTCGTCGGCGCGGTAGCGGCTGCGGAAGGCGTGCTCGGGGCCCAGAATCTGCTCGTCCAGCAGCGACATCAGGCCGAACAGCTCCATCAGGTCGTTCTGGAGCGGGGTGGCGGTGAGCAGCAGCTTGGGGCGGCCCGCCAGCGACGCGCGCAGCGCCTGGCCCGTCTTGTTGTTGGGCCGGTGCGCGTTTCGCAGGCGGTGGGCCTCGTCGATGATGACCAGGTCCCAGGGAATCTCCGACACGAGCGCGGACTTGTTCGCCGCGAACGGGTGCGAGCAGATGACGGGGAAGGGCTGGTCGAAGCAGTTGTTGTGCTTCTTCACGTCGCGGCCGTCGACGAGGACGCTGTCCAGGTCGAACTTCTCGCGCAATTCTGCATTCCACTGCGCGCGCAGCACCGCCGGGGCCAGGATGAGGATGCGGTTCTTGCCCTCGGCCATGAGCTGGGCGACGACGAGGCCCGCCTCGATGGTCTTCCCCAGGCCCACCTCGTCCGCCAACATGCAGCCGCCGCGCGACAGCGCGTCCAGCGCGAACATCGCCGCTTCGACCTGGTGGGGGTTGAGGTCCACCTTCGCTTCGGCCAGCGCGTTGGCCAGCCGCTGCTGCGTGTCACCGCTGCGCGCCAGCAGCTCCTCGGCGAGGAGCCGCTCGTGGAAGGGCGTCAGCCCCGCCTCCACCAGCTCCTCCGCGGCGCGGGCCGCGATGGCCGCGGCGTCCGCCTCCACTTCCAGCTTCAAACCCCTCGCTACCTCCGCCAAGTCCCGCCTCCCGTCCGGTTTGGAGCGTGCGCGCGTGCGCGCGAACAGTTGAGGCGCGCCATTCTGGGCAGCGATCGGCATCTGTAAAGGGGGTCCTCCCGGAGGCCGAAAACTCGGCCTCCGCGCGATTGGCAAGCGTGGCGTTCGGCGGAACGCCACGCGCGTGCGCGTGCGCCGGAGTGCTCCAAAAGGCTTGACGAATGCGACAGGACTCCTCAGAGCCGCCCGCGCGCCTTCACGTCCAGGTACACGTTGAGTGCAGCGGCGCCGAAGCCGCGTGCCGGTGCGCGCACCACCAGCGCCCCGCGTCGCGCAGCGTGGTGGCGTGCGGCGGTACTCGGCCTCCATGCGGGCGGCGGCCTGGCGCGCGTAGGCGGCAGGG
>NZ_JBKGHJ010001079.1:0-993 GCF_046520365.1 Corallococcus sp. 4LFB | reverse complement strand
CGGGTTGAACCTGGCGGACCTGGGCGGGAGCTGAGGGCCGGAGGGTGCGCTCAGGGGAACTTGAGTGTGCCCTCCCGCCAGGCCTTGAGGACGTACTCCGCACGGAACCCGAGGAGTCCGGGACGCTTTGCGAGCCAGAGCAACGTCGGCTCGCCAAGCTCGGGGGCGAATTCCAGAACGTGGGCCGCGACGTGCATCCTGAGGGTTTCGTCCTCGCTCTTGAGCAGGGGGATGAGCTGGGACAGTGATTCACGGCTCCGAATCTCCTGGTAGGCCCCCATGATCTTGTCGTTGGCTCGGTTGGCGGCCCGCGAGTCCGCAGCCTCCAGCGCTTGTCCGTACGCGATGGATCCCTCCGCGTACCACTGGACGAGTTCCTCGATGCTGGCCTTCTGAAACTTGCGAGCACTCATGGAACAACTCCATAGCGCATGAGGATCATCCTCCCGAAGTCCCGTTGGGCCTGGAAGGACTGACCGCTCAACCATTGCCGCACGGATGTCTGTCCCCCTGTGGTGAACGGATCCTTCGACGAATAGTACCTGCTGATTTGCTGGTGGATGGCCTCGTCGAGCGCGATCACGTTCTCGGTGTTGTGCAGGGCCTGGGGACCGAAGCGCTGCACGTTGCCGTCCGTCTGCTCGACGATGTGGTGCCACTGCTTTCCCTGGCCTGCGGGTCCTCGGGCCCGCTTGAGTGCGCTGAAGGAGCCCCAGGAACGCGCACCACCTGAAGGTGCGCTGGCCGGAGTCGTTCCCCTTCCCTTCACCGCCATGGCGACGGCCGTGGACGGAAGCGCGAGTGTGATGACTCCGCCCGAAACGGACACGGCCCGTACCTGCTCAAGGCTCGTGACGTGCACGCCAATGCGTGAGGCCCCCGCCGCGCCTCCCGGAAAGTTCGGCAGTGTCGACAGCCGGGCCGCCAGCAACGACGCGCCACCGGTCATGCCGTAGCTCACCGCGACCGTGACCGCGAGGACGAGAACCCGCG
>NZ_JBKGHJ010001078.1:0-1002 GCF_046520365.1 Corallococcus sp. 4LFB | reverse complement strand
GCGGCGCCATCGCCTTGCCCATCCCCGCCGTGAGCGCGATGCCCGCGTCGGTGGCGGACACCAGCGGCAGCGCCGCCTGCATCCGCTCCAGCAGCACCTCCGTGCCCAGCAGGCCCAGCGTCCAGGGCACCGTCGCCATGCCCACCATGACCGCCAGCGGCACCATCCGCCCCAGCAGCGTGGAGCCCGCCGCGAAGGTGAGCAGCGGCACCTCCACCAGCAGCGTCAGCCCCAGCAGCACCGCGAAGGGCCCCGCGGAGGCCACCACGCTCAACAGGCCGGAGGGACTGCCCAGCAGCGCTGGCAACGTGCCCCCCAACACGCACACCGTGGCGGGAACGGCCAGCGCCACGACGAACAGTCCGGGCGCGACGTGGGGTCTCACTGGAACAAGCATTTCCAGTAAGAATAGGGTGTCATCGATTCCTGGTAATTCAGACGGGGGGACGACCCACGAGCCAGTACACGACAGAGCAGACGGCGCCGGCCACGGGGGCCAGCACGATTCCCCAGAGGAGTGTCTGGCCGCAGTCAGGACCCTCGCAGCCGATGCGGCCGTAGGCCAGCACGCCGCCCGCGAGCATGGGCACGTGCATGCCGGCGATGAAGAGGCCCAGGCCGCGCAGCACGAGCCCCCGGTACCAGGGCCGCGTCCACAGCCGGAAGACGAGCGGCACGAGGACGAGGGTGCCGGTGAAGGCCGCGGCCAGCGCCAGGTGACGGGCGGCCACCGCGACGCAGGCGCCCGCGGCCAGCAGCAGGGCGGGCGCCAGCAGCAGCGCGTTGAGGGACAGCGGCTCTCGTTCGCGGGGCGGCGGCGTCGGAGGCATGGGCCAGGGCGGAAGGCTCGCAGGGCGTGCCCGGCCGCGCAAGGCCAGGAATGGAGGGCACAGGCCGGCGGACACCGGCCCCGGGTCGCAGGGCATGGCCCTTGCGGTCAGGGCCTCCCGGGCCGGCCCCTCGCGCCAGACGGGGTCAGGCGGCGACGGCGCCTTCGCCCAG
>NZ_JBKGHJ010001077.1:0-1004 GCF_046520365.1 Corallococcus sp. 4LFB | reverse complement strand
CGACAAGGTCGGCATCCACGACAACTTCTTCGACCTTGGCGGCAACTCGCTGCTGATGGTCCAGCTACACGCGCAGCTGCGCGAGGCTTTGAAGCTCGACGTTCCGCTGGTCGAGCTCTTCCAGGCTCCCACCATCCGCTCACTCGCGAAGCTGTTGAGCCGTGACGGCTCCGAGCAGCCCTCGATCGAGAAGCATCAGGAGCGGGCCACCAAACAGAAGCAGGTCATGGATCAACAGAAGCGACTGCTGATGCGCATGAAGGAAGGGAAGAAGAATGGATAGCCTGGTCGAGGAGGGTCCCCAGGATGGCATGGAGACCATTGCCATCATCGGCATGAGCGGGCGCTTCCCCGGTGCGCGGAGCATCGAAGCGCTCTGGGAGAACCTCTGCGCGGGCGCCGAGTCCGTCTCCTTCTTCTCCGACGCGGAGCTGGCCGCCGCCGGCGTCGACGCTTCCCTGCGAGGCCAGCCCGACTACGTGCCCGCCCGGGGCGTGCTCGCGGACATCGACCAGTTCGATGCCTCGTTCTTCGGCCTCGCTCCCCGCGAGGCCGCCACCATGGATCCCCAGCAGCGCCTCTTCCTGGAGTGCGCCGCCGAAGCACTCGATCGCGCGGGCCATGGGGCTCCCGCCGCCGACAACCGCACTGGCGTCTTCGCCGGTGTGAGCATGAACACCTATCTCCTGCACAACCTGTACGGCCACCCGGAGCTGCTGGCCGGTGCCTCGGGGTACCAGGCCGCGCTGGGGAACGATAAGGACTTCGTGGCGACGCGCGTGGCCTACAAGCTCGGCCTGCGCGGTCCCAGCCTCACCGTCCAGACCGCCTGCTCCACCTCGCTCGTCGCTGTCCACGTCGCCTGCCAGAACCTGATCAGCTACCGCTGCGACATGGCGCTGGCCGGGGGCGCCTGCGTCCAGGTTCCGCAGGCCTCCGGCTACGTCTACGAGCCGGAAGGCATCCTGTCGCCGGATGGGCACTGCCGTACCTTCGATGCCAAG
>NZ_JBKGHJ010001076.1:0-1005 GCF_046520365.1 Corallococcus sp. 4LFB | reverse complement strand
AGGTTGTACAGGCGCTCGCCACCTTCGGGTGCCGCGGACCCACGCGCGGCCTCCCACAGCTCCCGCGCCGCCTCGAAGTGCTCGCGCGCTTCGCGCAGGTGGCCGGCGTCGAGCGCCACCGCGCCCAGGTTGTTGCGCGACAGGGCCACGTCCGGATGCCGGGGGCCCAGCTGCGCCAGCTGGAGCGCGAGCGCCTCGCGGTAGACGGCCTCCGCCTCCGGCAGCTGGCCCAGGTCCGAGCGCGCGTTGCCCAGGCTCAACAGCACGGCGGCCAGCCGCAACCGCTCCCCGTCCCCGCCGCCGCTCAGGCCGGTCCGGGCGCGCTCGTAGTGCGCCAGCGCCTCCTCCAGCCGCCCCTGCAACGCGAGCGCGTCGCCCAGGTTCGTGCGCATGACACAGGTGGTGGGGTGATCCGCCCCGTAGTGGCGCTCCCCCAGGACCAGCGCCTCGCGGTAGCGCTCCACCGCCTCGGCCACCCGGCCCTGGAGCCGCAGCGCGGTGGCCAGGTTGTTGAGGTACGCCGCGCGCAGCGGGTGGTCCTGTCCGTAGACGGCGTCCACCAGGGACAGGGCGCGGGCGTAGTGCCGCTCCGCGTCCGCATAGCGGCCCAGGCTGTTGAGGGCCCGGCCCATGCCGATGAGGGACTCCGCGAGCGCCTCGTCCTGCGCGCCCTCCGCGTGCTCCAGCAGCGTCAGGGCCTGCTCGGCGTCGGCCAGGGCCCGCGCGAACTCGCCCTGCCGGTAGCTGAGGGCGCTGCGGTAGCGGTGCAGCTCCGACGCCACCTCCGCGGAGCCCTCGGGTCCCAGCCGGGCCAGGGCGGCCTCCGCCATGCGCGCGGTGCGCTGGGCCTCCTTCAGCAGGCCCAGCCCCTCGCCTTCCGTGTAGAGGAGGCGGTTCCGAGGCGTGCGCGGCGGTCTCGTCGTCGTGTCCGGCCTCCGCGACCCGCACGGCCTCCTCCAGCACCTCCCGCCGCCGCCGCGAAGGCGCCCGTCGGTGCCCCCGCAG
>NZ_JBKGHJ010001075.1:0-1012 GCF_046520365.1 Corallococcus sp. 4LFB | reverse complement strand
GGCCGGAGCGCAGGGCGGCGCGGGCGGGGCTCGCGCTGCTGGCGGACTGGCTCGCGGAGTACGAGGCGTGGGTGGCCCGCGACGTGGGCCTGGCCTGGCGGCGCGAGTGTCTGGCGGCGCGGCGCAAGGCCTCTCCCATCCCCGCGGAGGAGCTGTCCACCGCCTGGAGGCGGCTGGCCGTGCGAGTGCGCGCGACCGACGCCGCGGTGCAACACCATGTCGCTCCGATGACCGGAGCGTGAGGAGGACACCATGCTGGCACGTCTGTTCCGAGCCGATGCCCCGTCCGTCCATGCCCACGTCGCGTGGGAGGACCTGCCGGACGAAGCCCTTCCCACGCCGCCGCTGCGAGAAGGGCTGGGAAGCGCCCACCTGCGCGTGACGACGCGGGTTCCCCTGGCGCAGGCGTACTTTGATCAAGGCCTGCGCCTGCTGCACCTGGGCTGGGCGCTGGAGGCCCGGCGCGCCTTCGCGGAGGCCGCGCGTCAGGATGCGTCCCTCGCCATGGCGTGGTGGGGGCTCGCGCTCGCCCGGGGCGTGGGGCAGCGCTTCGCGGCGGACCGCGCGGAGGCCATCCGCAAGGCGCTGACGCTGGCGGAGGGCGCCACCGACGTGGAGCAGCGGCTGGTCGTCGCCGCCAGCCTCCTCGCGGACAAGGGGCCCGCCAATGGCAGACACGCCTTCGTGCGTGAGATGGAGTGCCTGGTCGACCGCTACCCCCAGGAGCCCGAGCCGCGCCTGCTGCTCGCGGGCTTCCTGCTGGACGGGTACGAATCCGACGGACGTCCCGGGCAGGGACAGCCCTATGCGCAGATGCTGTTGCGCGACCTGTTGCGCACGCACCCGCACCACGCGGGCGTGCACGTGGCCTGGGTGCAGGCGTGGCTGCCCAGCGCCCGGCCGGAGACGGCGCTGGAGAGCGCGGAGCTGCTCCCGTCGCTCGTGCCCGCCGGGAGCCCCGCGCTGCTCGCCGCCGGGCGGCTGCTGCTGCGCATGGGCCGGGCGGCGGAGG
>NZ_JBKGHJ010001074.1:0-1013 GCF_046520365.1 Corallococcus sp. 4LFB | reverse complement strand
CCTGGGGACGTCCGGAGTTCAGCGTGGAGGCGGCGCGCACCGCCGCGGCGAGCGCTCGGGCGCCAGGCCCCCGGACTCCGCCAGCGCGGAGAGGTTCAGCGACCTACCCTCGGGCGTGGCCACGGCCAGCGCCTCCACCGACAGCGACGCGCGCGAGCCCTCGGTGTCCCCGTGGAACGTGCGGTCCTCCAGGCCCGAGGGAGGCACGGGCAGGCGCACGCCGGTGACGGAGCGGCGGCCATCCACCCACACCGTCCAGCGCCGTCCGGCCGCGTTGGTGAACGTCGCGCGCACGAGCGTGGCGCCGGGCACCGTGGCGTCCATGCGCCACTCGCGCGGCAGCAGGCCGTGCCACGGCAACGTGTCGGGGTTGTAGCGGGCCCCCTCGGGGATGCCGAGGAACGCGTCCGCGAGGGTCACCGGCGCCGTGCCCTCCGGATCGAAGTGGGGCGCATCCAGGGGCGCCATCACCGCGCTGGTGGCCTGTCCCATGGGCTCCTCGCCGCCCAGCGTCCCCGACGACGCGAGCGCGAGCAGCCGGTACGCCTGGCCCTCCAGGCCGTGATGGGCGGGCGCCATGCGCACGCGCACGAGGCCCGGCGCGGCGAGCCCCGGCTGCGTGTCCGTGTTCGGATCCACCGGGTTGACGTTGACGGCGGCGCCCAGGCCCAGCGGCACGGTGCCGCGTCCGGGAGCCGCCACCGAGCCCACCACCAGGACGCGCCCCAGGTAGCCGTCGCGGAAGCGCGGAAGCGGCGGGACGCGGGTCACGAACGGGAAGGCCAGCGGCACCTGCCGGAAGTCCAGGGGCAGCAGCGGCGCCTGGACCGCCGGCTCCCCCGGGCTGGACGAACGCAGGGCGAACTGCACGTCGCGCGACACGGCGGAGGAGAACCGCCCCGACGGCGGCAGCGCGCGCGCCAGGAGCAGCAGCGGATCCGTGCCCGGATCCATCATCCCCGCCGGCAGCTCCCGCGCCAGCACCCGCGCGGTGAGGGCCCAGAGCGTGCGCG
>NZ_JBKGHJ010001073.1:0-1015 GCF_046520365.1 Corallococcus sp. 4LFB | reverse complement strand
TCCAGCAGCACGTTCAGCGTCCCGCTGCCCCAGGCCGCCAGCCGCAGCGGGGCCAGGTTCGTGGACAGGCCCCTCGCGCCCAGGCGCAGCCGGTCCGCGTCCAGGGACACCGGCGTCAGCGGGTCTCCCCGCGCGGGCAGGCCCCCCGCGTCCTCCGTCAGCGCCATGCTGCCCAGGATGACGGTGCCCAGCCCGGAGAAGGCCTCCGTGAGCCGCGCGTCGCCATCCCGCGCGTACAGCCGCGCCTCCAGGTCGCTGGCCAGCGAGGCGCCCGCGGGCGTCCGGGTGAGCCCCGACGTGCGCAGGCGCTCCAGCACGTCCTCGCCCAGGTCCAGCGCGTCGCGGGACTCCGGCGCGTCGAAGAGGACGTCCACCACCACCGCGTTGGGACGGTACGCCGCCAGCGCCTGGAAGGCCTTCGCCCAGGTGGCGCGCGACAGCGGCCAGCGCTCCCCCAGCGCCGCGAGCGCCCGGTCATCCACCTCCACCAGCACCAGGTCGGCGGTGGGGGGAAGGGGCGGCAACAGCCGGCTCACCGCGACGTCATACAGGGCCCGCTCGCCCGGGCCCGGCGCGCCGCCCGTCAACGCCGTGCCCACCGCGAGCAGCAGGCCCACGCCCACACCCAGCCCCCGCGGCAGGGCGGGGGACGACAGCAGCGAGGACCTGGGACCGCGAGCAGGCAGCGTCATCTCACCCGGCGACGTCGAAGCTGAAGATCTTCGACGGGTAGCCTACGAAGCCGTCGGCGTCCACCGCCACCACCCGCCAGAACCATTTGCCCGCGCCCGGCGCCGCCGCGTCCACCATGGGGTTCGCTGACTCCTGGAGCCTCACGTCGCCCGTGAAGTCCGCCGTCGTCGCCAGCTCCACCCGGTACAGCTTCGCGCCCGGCACCGCCTTCCAGACGAGCGCGGGCGCCTTCGGGTACGCGCCGCCGCGCGGCCGCTCCAGCACCGGGGCCGTGAGGAGCGCGCGGGGCGCTTCCGGAGGCTGGGCCGGCTTCGCCCGCGAA
>NZ_JBKGHJ010001072.1:0-1020 GCF_046520365.1 Corallococcus sp. 4LFB | reverse complement strand
GCCGCCGCGAAGAAGGCCTCGCGCAAGCCCGTGGCGAAGAAGGCCGTGCGCAAGGCTCCGGCGAAGAAGGCCGCCGCGAAGAAGTCCTCGCGCAAGCCCGTGGCGAAGAAGGCCGCCCGGAAGGCCCCGGCGAAGAAGTCCGGCGGGAGGCGCTGAGCCGATGGCTGGTGGAGGCCCCCGCTACGAGAAGTTCGAGCGCGACGCCGTCGAGCCGGAGCAGTTCCTGCTCGACGTGCGGAAGGAGAAGATCGACCGCGTCGTCAGTCAGCGCACGCGCAACTTCGTGGTGGTGCTCGACCGGCTGGAGGACAACTTCAACATGGCCGCGGTGCTGCGCACCTGCGAGTCCATGGGCGTGCAGGAGGTGCACGTCGTCGTCAACCCGGAAGCGCCCTTCATCCCCAACCTGCGGGTGGCCCAAGGCTGCGACAAGTGGTTGGACGTGCACCTCTACAAGACGTTCGCGGAGTGCCGTGAACACCTGAAGGGGCGGGGCTTCAGCCTCTACGCGTCGGCGCTGCGCGAGGGGGCCACCAACCTCTACAGCCTGCGCTTCGACACGAAGTTCGCCATGGTGTTCGGCAACGAGCGCTATGGCGTGAGCGACGACGTGCTCAACGGCGTGGATGGCACCTTCTGGGTGCCCATGAAGGGCTTCAGCCAGAGCCTGAACATCTCCGCCGCGGCGTCCGCCAGCATCACCCGGGCGATCGCCTGGCGGGACGAGCACCTGGGGAGCTCCGGGGACCTGTCCCCCGAGGAGGCCCAGGAACTGCGCGAGCGCTTCTACCTGCTGGGCGTGAAGCAGCGGAAGCGTCTGGTCAAAGCCACACAGCGGTGAATGCCGGCCCCCCGGGGTCCGTCCGGATGCGATAGATGGACCCTGCGGGCACCCCGGGTGCCCGCTCCGGAGGCGCACGCCATGTTGCTGGAATCCCTGCTCTTCACGCTGCTCACGCAGGCCCCCACCACCGCCGCCCCCACCGCGCCCGCGCCGAAGCCCGCGGCCGCCGCCAAGGC
>NZ_JBKGHJ010001071.1:0-1023 GCF_046520365.1 Corallococcus sp. 4LFB | reverse complement strand
CCCGCAGGCCACGCCGGCCTCCGCGACGGGCGCGCAGCCGGCCGCTACCCCCGCCGCGGGGACGCAGACGGCGCCTGCCCAGAAGAATGCAGCTCCGGTGGACTCCGACGAGCCCACCGACGACCTGCTGTGATGTGGGAGACGCCCGCCAGTGGCTTCACGCTGGCGGCGCGGCTCGGGAAGATGCGAACCTTGAGAGCCCCCGCGCTGATGGCGGGGGCCGCCATGCGGAAACACCAGTGGGCCTTCGGAAGGGGCCCCACGTGGAGGCAGGATGCGGAAGTGGCTGATGCTGTGCGTGACGCTGTCGGTGGCCCCGGCCTTCGCCCAGGACGAGGGCGGCAAGGCGCAGGGTGAGGGTGGCGGCGCCAGGATGCAGAAGACGACCAACATCGACTTCGAGGACGACACCATCGAAGGTGACCTCACGAAGCCGGATGGCGAGTACGTCGAGGCGCGCAAGACCGTGAAGCACTCCAACCTCATCCGCATCCGCGAAGACTTCGAGGACAAGGTGATGCAGTCCGTGGGCGAGCTGTAATCCCCCTCCACGAACTGACGGCGGGAACCTTCCGCCAGCACCGTTGTCCAAGAGCGCCAAAGCCTACCGGGAGCCGTCCATGGCCGTACCCCTGACACTCAAGGTCTTCAAGGGCGACACGTTGGTCGCCTCCAAGGACTACGAGCGCGACATCATCAAGATTGGCCGTCTGTCCTCCGCGCACCTGTGCCTGGAGGACGACAAGGTCAGCCGTATCCACTCCGTCATCGAAGTGGCCGCAGACGGCTCCATGTCCATCATCGACATGGGCAGCGTCGAAGGCACCTACGTCAACGGCAAGCGCGTCAACAAGGGGCAGGTGTCCTTCGGTGACGAGGTCCGCGTGGGTGGCACCACCATCCGCCTGGAGAACCCGGCCGCCGTGGCCGCGGTGAACCTGGCCGCCGCCGTCGCGCAGGCGGACGCGCCCACGGACAAGAACCCCACCATCGCGCCGGTGCCCCCGCCGCCGCCATCGCGCA
>NZ_JBKGHJ010001070.1:0-1034 GCF_046520365.1 Corallococcus sp. 4LFB | reverse complement strand
AGCCCGGCCGCGGTGGCCCCCAAGCAGGAGGCGCCCGTCTCCGGGCCCCCGTCCGTGGGCGCCCCGGGCGCGTCGAAGGGCAAGAACACCATCACCCTCAACAACGACGGCGACAAGCCGATGACGGTGAACTTCACCCCCAACGCGGGCGAGAAGGCCATCGACTCCGTCACGCTCAAGCCCGGCGAGAGCAAGACGGTGCAGTTCCCGGACAACTGGTCCGGCAACTTCCGCAGCGACAACGGCGACGGCAAGAACGCGACGCTCGGTGAAGTGAAGTTCGACGGCGGGTTCGGGCAGACGTACTACGACGTCAGCTACATCGAGGGCCACAACGCCGCGATGACGATGCAGGCGGAGGGCGGCGGCCGCCTGTCGGGCACGATGGAGAACCTGCTCGACTCCGCGCCGGACTCCGTGAAGGCCAAGGGAGCGGACGGCGCGGCGTACGGCATCAAGAAGAGCACCACCTCCAACGTGCAGGATCCGGAGGTGGTAGACTTCTTCCGCAAGCACGTCGGCGCGGATCAGGGCTACGTCATCCCCACGGATGACGCGAGCACGCTGGGCAGCAACAACAGCAACCTCGTCGTCCACCTGAAGAACCTGGCCTGATTCCCCCCTCGCGAGGCCCCCGTCCATGAGTGTCCGCCTTCCATCTGGCCTCCCCCGCCCGGGACTCCCCCTTCAGGGCCCCGCGCAGGAGAAGGGTGAGAAGGCGCAGCAGTCCGGGGAGGGAAAAACCCCGGGCAAGGCCACCGGGAAGGGCGTCCCCGCCAAGGGCGGACTCGCCGTCAAGGGCGGCGCCGCCAAGGGCGCTTCCGGCAAGGGCGGCGCGGAGCAGTCTGGCCCCCAGGACGGCGCCGCTTCCGCCCGTTCAGGGGAGACGGAGCGCAATGAAGGCGGCGGCGCCCGGGCCGCGCAGCAGCAGGACGGGATGGCGCCCAGCACGTCGCGCGGCGCCGCCAGCCTGGGCAGCCTGGAGCAGCCCCCTCCCCCGCCCAGACGCTCCACGGCGCCCTCCCACGCCCCAG
>NZ_JBKGHJ010000106.1:0-19479 GCF_046520365.1 Corallococcus sp. 4LFB | reverse complement strand
CCGGGGTGGCTCGGCGGGGCGGGCGTGGCGGCGGAGCGGGGTCCTGGGCGAGGGCGGGCGCGGCGAGAAGGACGAGCAGGGCCAGGGGCCAGCGACGCATGAAACCTCCGGAGGGAAGCGCGGCAGCGTAGCAGAGGACGCCGGGCCGGGGGCCCCGAGCAAGCGGGCGTCGGACGGTCTCTTCGGATGGCACAACGCACCGCGTGCATGTGGGGGCGGACGTTGGTATGGGGGGCGCCCGATGCCAAAGCGCACTGATATCCGGAAGGTTCTCGTGATTGGCTCGGGCCCGATTGTCATCGGGCAGGCCGTCGAGTTCGACTACTCAGGCACCCAGGCGATCAAGGCGCTTCGGGACGAGGGCGTGGAGGTGGTGCTGCTCAACAGCAACCCCGCCACGGTGATGACGGACCCAGAGTTCGCGCACCGCACCTACATCGAGCCCATCACCGTGGAGGCGGCGGAGAAGATTCTGGCCGCCGAGCGCCCGGACTCCCTCCTGCCCACCATGGGCGGGCAGACGGCGCTCAACCTGGCCAAGGCGCTCGCGGAGCGGGGCATCCTGGAGAAGTACGGGGTGCGGCTCATCGGGGCGTCGCTGGAGGCCATCAACAAGGCCGAGGACCGCCAGCTCTTCAAGGCGGCCATGCAGAAGATCGGCGTGTCGCTGCCCAAGAGCGGCTACGCCACGACGCTCACGGACGCCATGGCGCTGGTGGAGGAGATCGGCTTCCCGGCCATCATCCGCCCCTCCTTCACGCTGGGCGGCACGGGCGGCGGCATCGCGTACAACCGCGAGGAGTTCGAGGCCATCTGCCGCTCGGGCCTCAAGGCGAGCCCCACCTCCACCATCCTCGTGGAGGAGAGCGTGCTCGGCTGGAAGGAGTACGAGCTGGAGGTGGTCCGCGACTCCGCGGACAACGTCATCATCATCTGCTCCATCGAGAACCTGGACCCGATGGGCGTGCACACCGGTGACTCCATCACCGTGGCGCCCGCGCAGACGCTGACGGACCGCGAGTACCAGCGCATGCGGCAGGCGTCGCTGGCCATCATCCGCGAGATTGGCGTCGACACGGGCGGCTCCAACATCCAGTTCGGCATCCACCCGCGCGACGGCCGCATGGTCGTCATCGAGATGAACCCGCGCGTGTCGCGCTCCAGCGCGCTGGCGTCCAAGGCGACGGGCTACCCCATCGCGAAGGTCGCCGCGAAGCTGGCGCTGGGCTACACGCTGGACGAGCTGCGCAACGACATCACCCGCGACACGCCGGCCTCCTTCGAGCCGACGCTGGACTACGTGGTGGTGAAGGTGCCGCGCTTCAACTTCGAGAAGTTCCCCAAGGCGGACCGCACGCTGACGACGAGCATGCGCTCGGTGGGTGAGGTCATGGCCATTGGCCGCACCTTCCCCGAGGCGTACATGAAGGCGCTGCGCTCCATGGAGCTGGGGCGCGTGGGCCTGGAGTCGCCGGAGCTGCCCACGGAGAAGGAGGAGCGCGAGAAGGTCCTCCACGAGGGGCTGCGCGTGCCCCGCCCGGAGCGCCCGTGGTTCGTGGCGCAGGCGTTCCGCGAGGGCATGACGGTGGAGCAGGTGCACCAGCTCTCCGCCATCGACCCGTGGTTCCTGCGGCACATCGAGGCGCTGGTGCACGAGGCGCAGTCGCTGGCGGACATCGGCCGCCTGGACCACCTGCCGGACGACGTCTTGCGTCAGGCGAAGGCGCACGGCTTCTCCGACAAGTACCTGGGCAACCTGATGGGCTACCCGGAGGCGGAGGTGCGGGCGCACCGGCACTCGCGCGGCATCCGTCCGGTGTTCAAGCGGGTGGACACCTGCGCCGCGGAGTTCGAGGCGTACACGCCCTACCTGTACTCCACCTACGAGGAGGAGGACGAGGCGCCCCCCACGGACCGGCAGAAGGTGCTGATTCTTGGCAGCGGCCCCATCCGCATCGGCCAGGGCATCGAGTTCGACTACGCGTGCGTGCACGCGGCCTTCGCGCTGCGCGAGGCCGGGTACGAGACGGTGATGGTCAACTGCAACCCGGAGACGGTGTCCACGGACTACGACACGTCCGACCGCCTCTACTTCGAGCCGCTGACCATCGAAGACGTGCTGGAGGTGTCCCAGCGCGAGAAGCCGGTGGGCGCCATCGTGCAGTTCGGCGGGCAGACGCCGCTGCGCCTGAGCGTGCCGCTGGAGCAGGCGGGGCTGCCGATTCTTGGCACGTCGCCGGACGCCATCGACCGGGCGGAGGACCGCGAGAAGTTCTCCAAGCTGATCGAGAAGCTGGGCCTGAAGCAGCCGGAGAACGGCGTCGCGCGCAGCCACGCGGAGGCCTTCAAGGTGGCCGAGCGCATCGGCTATCCGGTGATGGTGCGCCCGTCGTACGTGCTGGGCGGGCGGGCGATGGAGACGGTCTACGACGCGGCCAGCCTGGAGCGCTACATGCGCGAGGCGGTGAGCGCGTCGCCGGAGCACCCGGTGCTCATCGACCGCTTCCTGAAGGACGCCATCGAGGTGGACCTGGACCTGGTGGCGGACCGCACGGGGCAGGTGCTGATTGGCGGCGTGCTGGAGCACATCCAGGAGGCGGGCGTGCACTCGGGTGACGCGGCCGCGACGCTGCCGCCGCACTCGCTGTCGCCGGACCTGGTGGAGCGGATGAAGGACCAGGCCATCGCCATGGCGCGCGAGCTGGGCGTGGTGGGCCTGATGAACGTGCAGTTCGCCATCCAGGGGAAGAACATCTACGTCCTGGAGGTGAACCCGCGCGCCAGCCGCACGGTGCCGTTCATCTCCAAGGCGACGGGCATGCCCATGGCGAAGATCGCCGCGCTCTGCATGGTGGGCAAGACGCTGAAGGAGCTGGGCCGCACGGAGGAGCCGGAGTTCCGGCACGTGGCGGTGAAGGAGAGCGTCTTCCCGTTCGCGCGCTTCGCCGGGGTGGACGTGATTCTGGGCCCGGAGATGAAGTCCACGGGCGAGGTGATGGGCCTGGCGGAGGACTACGCGTCCGCGTTCGCGAAGAGCCAGCTGGCGGCGGGCGTGAAGCTGCCCAAGACGGGCCGGGTGTTCATCTCCGTGAAGGACGAGGACAAGCCGGCGGTGGTGGACCTGGCCCGGCGCCTGCGGTCGCTGGGCTTCAGCCTGACGGCGACGGCGGGCACGCACGACTACCTGCTGACGAAGGGCATCGAGTCGCAGCGGGTGCAGAAGGTGAAGGAGGGCCGGCCGAACATCGTCGACAAGATCGTCGACGGGGAGATCGTCCTGGTCATCAACACCACCTTCGGCAAGCAGGAGATCGCGGACAGCTTCTCCATCCGCCGTGAGGCGTTGATGCACTCGGTGCCGTACTACACGACGGTGCAGGCGGCGCGCATGGCGGTGGGCGCGCTGGAGTCGCTGAAGCGCTCGGACCTCGCGGTGAAGCCGCTGCAGGCGTACCTGTACGGCGAAGGCGGCGTGCCTCCGGCGCGGAAGTAAGGGCTTCACTCTCAATCTGTCTCCTGGATGCACGCTCAGCGCATCCAGGAGACGGTGTCGTTCTGCACCTCGACAGGCCTGGGTTTGCAAAACCTTTGAACCCTGGTACTGGTCTGATCCCGCAGTTGCTGTAGCTCCCCTTCATTCGAGTCGACCCCGAGGCCCGATTCCTCTCAGGAGGGGTCTGCCTTCAGGGCTTCTTGCTTCAACGGCCATGAAGGGCCGCCCCGGATTCACAGGGGCTCCTTTCCACACATTCGAAAAACACAGGCGCGCGCGTCCCTGGACGTGAGCGTCATGAGGAGACGTGCGCGTGATGAACGTCCGATGGATGGTTTTATGTCTTTTTGCTTGGGAGCTGGCGTGTACGCCTCCGGGGGAGTCCACGCAGGCACCGCCGCCTCAAGCCGTACCTGAAGGTCGCGTCGTCACGGAATGGCGGCCCAAGGCTCAAAGCCTGGAGGCGCCCAAGCGTGAAGTAGGCGAGTCCTGCGTCGACGGAGGCGACAGCGCCTGTCTGAGCGGCCGCTGCGTGCACGCGCCCGGAGCCGGTCTGGGACAGGGCTACTTCTGCACCCGATCCTGTACACAGACAACGGAATGCCCGGCGGACTGGCCCTGCGTGATTCTGGATCAGAACACGCGAGAGGGATTGTGTCAGCCCCGTTTGGCCGCAGTGCCGGCGAAGGACGAGCGCAATGAGTGAGTTTCGAGAGGGAAGCAACGTGGAAGCCAGCGGGAACTCCAATGTGGACGCAGGAACCGTTATGAAAAAGAGATGGGGCAGTAGGGCCGCCCGGGGCCTGATGGCCGGTGGCATTGTGCTGGTGGGGCTCGGAGTCGCCTGGGCGGCCGAGACGCTCAACGAGGCGGAAGTGCAGCAACGCGTGGACCAGGCGCCGCTCAGCCCTGCGCCGCCCCTGGGAGGACCCAGCAGTGCGGGTGTTTCCGCCGCCGCGCCCGTGCCCGTGGGCTCGCTGCGTCCCACTTACTCGGAGACAGACTTCAGCCTGTCCTCGGCGATTGGCGACTTTGCCTTCACCCGCACCTTCACCGCGTCGACGCAGGCGAATACACTGGGAATTCCGGAGAAGCGGATGCTCACGCCCTTCGGACGCGTGATGGGTTCGAGCGGAACGAACAGTGCCTACCGTTGGACACACAATCTGTATAGCTATGTCCTGACTGGGGTGGATAGGGTCAAGGACCCTTCGGGGACAGATGTCTTTGAAACCCCTTTCTGCACGGTGGTTGCTCCGTCAGGAGGCACCCTCCGCTTCAATTACTGCGGAATGGATCAACAGGGTGCATTCGCGACGTCGATGCACGATCAGCACGTCAAGCTGCGCTGGGACAGTGGCGGCTTCACGCTCATCAGCCCCGAGGGCCGTTTTCGCTACACGCAGGCGGTCCTTGTGGGAGGACTGACGCAACCGGCTCTTCCTCACACGCGATGGAATGATGCCTACTTCCTGACGGCGATTGAGCCAACCTCCTACGGTACAAGCACTGCCGTGGGAAATCCCGGACGGCGCCTCATCGCATCCCTTCAGTACCACACAGCGATGCCCGCGGGTTGCACGGCACCCTCCACGACCTATGGGAAGCCCACCGAGATGGTCCAGTACGCCAATCTGGCCAATGGCTCCCGGCTGGCATTCTCATACGCCAGCCTTCCAACGCAGGACACAACCCTGGCTTTCACGCACGAGTGCGTCCTCTCCAAGGTCGATCTTGAGGAGGGCACCTCGGGTACAGGATTGGGTACGCGCAATGTCGTGACGTACGACTACGCGATGCACGATCTCAACGGGCAGATCGTTTCGAGCCCCGCCGGCATGCTGGGTGGCGCACGCTACTTCGTGGGCGCTTCCCAGAACGTACCCGCGGGTGCTGAAGCCCCAGTCCCGATGCAGATGACATATACCTGGGCGGACCAGGGCACCGCGGTTGGGACGGTACGGTGGAAGGTGTTTCGCGACGGAGTACTCGTCACAAGCAAGCTCCTTCACCGGCAAATGCACTACGTTCTTGAGGACGAGAATGCTTGGACGAAGCAGACGGTCACGGCCGAAGTCCATGGGATGGGGGCTTGGTGCGGCCCTGGGAAGCTGAGCGGAAACTGCGCGAATGCGCAGAAGCAGAGCTTCATAGAAAGTGTCAGCGCTGGCGATGGCTTCCAGCAGTCGCAGACCAGTCTGGTGCGCGCGTTTGTTGCCAGTAATTCGTGGACCCACGCTGTCACCACGACAGGGGCCGAAATCAAGTGTGGTTCGGATGGCGTCAATAATGATTCGCATTGCAAGGGCGTGGGCATCAGTCTGACGCCACAGCATACGCGTTCCTGGGCCGACGAATACCTCTCGGCGGTCGAACCTGCAGAGCGCTGGACTGGAATGGCCAAGAGCCAGAGTGACGCGCGCGGCAGTTACTCTGCTTACACCAACGAGATCGCGACAAATGGAAATAGCAGTCGGTCGCAGCTTCCTTATGACGTATATGGCTCCTTCCTGCCCCCGGCAGAGATGCGGAGGGCGGATTTCGGAGCCGTGGACGCAACGGGCAATGGCGCGTTGCTCACAAAGTCGTACACCTATGAGTATGGCCGCGCCGGCACCTATCCTGGCTATGAGCAACAGTTGAAGTCGGAGACAGGGACCTCCGCCATGGCCAGTCGTGCGGGTGCTGGTGCACAAGCGACGTGGACGTACCAGTACGAACCCACGACGAACCAGCTGATGGCCAAGGTGCGCAGCGGCTACACCTGGGACTTCACGACCAGCTTTGGCGCACCCACGCTGAAGCACCTCGCGACCTTCTACCGCACGTATCGCCTGTGCAAAGGCGAGACCCCGGCCGACGCGGATCCGCAAGCGCGCACCGTGGAGATTGAAGGGCCGTGCTGGGTGTCGAGCCCGACAGCAACGACATGCAGCGGTCCGGCGCCGGTCACGCACTACTTCTACGGTGCGTCGGGTGCATCCAATGGCCAGCAGCAGCACCTGATCCGCAAGCGCGTGTTCACGCAGTTCGTCAGCGCTCCGCAATGCAACACGGCGCCGTATCTTGACACGACCTACGATGCCTACGACGACCAGGGCCGGTTGCTCCAGACCACGGCCCCGGCCGGCGTCCAGACCCAATATGCATATGCGTCGGGGAAGCTGGTCCGCAAGACCGTGAAGGCAGCTCTCCTGGCGGACCTTGTCACGGATTATGGCTATGGCAATGGCCTGCACGGCGACTACATCCGGCATCCGGATGGTCGCTACGAAGTGCAGTGCTACCGGACGGGAACGGGAAGTGCTGGCTGCACAGGCGGAACGCTGACGGACAAGCTGCAGTGGAAGGCGACGTCCGCGTCAGCCAGCGGGGCGAACTACAGCGAGCGCGTGAACTACTTCTACCGCTCGGGCCGTCTCATCAAGGAGGAGACGCTGGCCGCGGGAGGTGTCCTCCGAGCGCGGCGGACCTATGACTCGGACCCCTTGGGGCGGCCGACCTTCCAGGGCTTTGGTGAGGAATGGGGGGAGGGGGCCAGCTGGAACTCCACTTATTCGTCCACGAAGCTCTTCGACGCCGAGAACAACCCTATTCGCGAAGGGCTCCCGTATCTCGCCAACTACGGCCGTCCGCCTGCATTCTGCGGTGGCTTCAACACGACGAGCGGAGCGCTGACTGCGCTGCCGCCCGAGTGCCGTGCGTTCGAATACGACCGTCTCAATCGGTTGGTGTCGATGTTGGAGGCAGCCGGTCCGGCGGGTGGGCAGGCGGCAACGGCGACCCATATTGCCTATGACGAAGCCGGCAACGTCCGCAGCATCAAGCAGGGCTGTGCGGCGGGTACCACGCTGAATAGCTGTGCCAATCAGCCGGCCATCGAGTATCTCCATGACGACTTCGGCAACCTCCTGGAGGTGAAGGCACCGTGGGGCGCCGCCGCCACGCCGGGCCAGACGCCCTCGGCGGGGCCCAGTGTCATCCAGTTTGCTTACGACACCCTGGGAAGTCCCATCGTCAAGCAAACTTCCAGCATGGCACAGACGGCGAGCTGGACGGCCTATCAATATGACGCCATTGGCCGGCCCCTCTGGGCTGACGCCCGGCAGGGCACGCAATCCGAGCGTCTCTACCAATATTGGTACGCGGGACAGGTCCCTGGCGTTCCCACGAATTGTCCTGTGGCCTTCCCTGGCCAGCAACACGTCATGGTGGATTCCTTCGGTGCGACCTGGTTCGAGTACGACGCCATGGGGAGGGTTTCGGCGAAGTACCGCGTCCGAGGTGCTCAGGCGCAACCCCCATCCCAGGGATGCAATACGTCCCCTTACTTCTCGGGGAAAGACAGCCCGAACCACTTCTTCTTCTACGACTCAGCGGGACGGCTGGTTAGTGAAATCTACCCCTATGGTCGAGCAATTGAGTACCGGTACTACGCCGCCAATACGGGAATGCCTCACCGCGTGAGCGATATCTATGTGGCTCATTTGTACCCCAACGGCGCTTCAGGCCATGACCCCTTAATCACGGCGGTGGAATGGGAGCCCTATGGCGGGCTGAAGGCATATCGTGTCCACTCGCGTGGTGAGTCGGAGGTGCCCGTTTCTGCCCAGGTTCGCTATCACCAGGGCGGCTCCAATACTGGAGTCGCGGACTGCTCTGCGGCATCCTTCTCGCAAGCAGTTGACTCTGTCGGCGTTCCTTTCGGGCGGCTTTCGGGGCTGAGCGTGACACGCGTGGCGTTGGGAGACGTCTTCAAGCGGACCTACCGCTACCGTGCGGATCAGTTGCTCGACGAGGACACATGCATTCTCCAGACGTCGAGCACTGTCAAGCCCAGTACGCAATACTATGGGTCGGAGTCGGGAGCGTCTGGTTTTGATGCACGGCTCCAGTTGCGTAACGTTACCAGTTGGCCTAGCGACAGTCCCTGGGCAGACAATTCTATTTCCTATTCATATGACGCACGTGGCAACAGGACGAGCGAGACCTGGAACGGTTCGTCGGTGCAGTCCGAGTACACGAGCGCATTTCCCCGGGTGGACCAGATCGTCACCCGGAAGCACTCGGCTCCCGCGTGCCCGGCCGGGCAGGTGGGTTGCTTGCCTTACAGCATCACGACCCGCTACCTGCATGACATGGCAGGCCGCATGAGCAATGCGTCCTGGTATCTCAGCCAGACGGCACCCCAGCCATACTACGCGCTGACGCTCAATGCGACCACCACGTCCCCGGTGGACCTTGGGGCGGTCTACCGGCAGGTGACCAGCACGCAACTGGGGGGCTCGGGCGTCAACTACGAGTACTTCTATGACGCGGCGGGCCGGCGACGCCTGAAGCGCAGCTGGGATGGCCGGGAGGACGAGTACTTCTACTCGGGGACCCAGTTGCTGGTGGACGTCGGGCATGTTGCGTCCAGCCCGAGTACGACGGACTACGTGTTGGATGAGTATGTATGGCTGGACGGTCGGCCGGTGGCGCTCATTAAGTCGCGCTTCACGCACTCGCCATTCCTGCGGGTCGCGGACAACACGGCGGATTGCTCACGCTTCGGACTGGAGTCCGATGTCCCCTGCGGGACGTACTTCCCGGTGACGGACGGGCTTGGGAAGCCGGTCCTGCTGCTGGACTCGAAGGGGCGAATCAGTGGGACGGGGGATTACGAGCCGTTTGGCCACGTCAACCGCGTTGCTCAGTATGCCGCGGCTCAGGATGCCATTCCTTCCATGGCGACGCTCCGCGTGCCGTCGAATCCGGCATTGGTGACCCAGGCCCGGGCCCGATTCGAATGGGTTTCGGCAAGTGGCCAGGAGGGAGTCTATCTTTCTGACTCCCAGAGTACTCCCTTGCAGGGTGCCAACAGCACGGATGGCCAGCTTGTGGCAGTGACCATGGGTAAAGCGCTTACGCCGGGGTGGGTGAACACACCGGCTGATGGCTACTTCTACGTGGTCATGGGGCTCGACAATGATGCACAGACCCACGTCACGGCTCATCTTGGTGGCTTCGAATACCGCCGATTTGAGCCTACTACGAAGCCGGTGTGGCTGCCCTTGCGCTTGCCTGGCCAGTACTACGACCCGGAGACGGACCTGTTTGAGAACTGGAACCGCTATTACGACGCAGCGCTTGGACGCTATCTTGCGCCAGAAGGGCTGCTTTCGGAGCCAGCGATGGCCATTGCGACGGTGGTGTCCGGGAGCCCTCTGCTTACCTACAGCTACGCCGCGAATAATCCGGTGGCAAATTCGGATCCAACAGGCCTGATTGCAGAGGGGGTCGCTGGGGAGGAGGCCCTATTGGACTGCCTAGCCGATGAACGAATGTGTTCTCAGGAGAATATTGATGAGAATGCCGCAGCATATCGCCAGAACTCGATCGACGCATTGCAGATGCTGGCGACGTTGACTGCAGGTGCCCTCATTCAGGTTCCAACCGCCGTTGCGGTGGCTGCGGATATTCTGCTCAACCCGGCTGAAACGGACGCAAGCGATGGCTCCGTTCGCACGACTCCGCCCACCCTGCCTGAAGGGACAATTGTTAATCAGGACGGGGTGAAGATCACCCATAACTACGGTGCTGATGCCGCAAGCCATGGTGGCCCAATGGAGCATGGCCCTGCGCATGCGCATGTAACGGGGTCGGGGACGGAGACGCGAATCGGGCCCCAGGGGTTCCCGCTGAAAGGCGATCCCAAGATGACCAAGGCGCAACAGGCCGTCTATAATGCGAACAAGAATGTTGTTCGCAGCTCACTTAACAAGATCGGACGCTGGTTGGATTTCAAGAAATTTAAGAGATGATGAGATGTTCCTTGGTCATTGGATGAGGAGGATGGCGATGCGAATCGAAGAGTTTTCCAGAAAACTGGAGCGCGACGTCTCTCTTCGGGATGGAGGGCTGATGCTGGGCGCGCCCGTGGCAGAGGATGTTCTGCTGAGTAGCGAGCGACATCTTGGTGTTGAGTTTCCTGCGGGGGTGCGCCTCTTTTACAGGGCGCACAATGGTCTCAGCGTGTCGACCCCAGCCTTGGAAATCCATCCGGTTGAGAAACTGGAAAGGCGTGGTGAGCTTGTTCGCTTTGCTCGGTTCAGTGAGGGTATTGAGGTTGCTTTTCGTGTGGATGTGAGAAATGAGGCCAATGAGTGGACGATTGTCAATGCGGAGACCGGGTTTGTCGTGACGCTGACCATGGCGAGCTTTTGGTCCAATAAGGTCTTCGCGTGGCTGGAGCGTGGCCGCCGAATCTGGGCACCAGAGACGCATTGAGCTGTTGTTTAACTTGCCCTCCCGTTGATTGGCAGCTCCACGAGGAACGTCGCACCCTGCCCGGGTTGACTGACCGCGCGCAGGGTGCCGTGGTGGGCCTCCACAATCTGCCTTGTGATGAAGAGGCCCAACCCCAGACCTCCGTAATGACGTGTCGACACGGCGCGGGTGAACTTCTCGAAGATGGCCTGGAGGCTCCCCTGCGCGATGCCGATGCCTTCGTCCCTCACGCTCAACCTTGCCCGGTCCCGGTCACGCTCGACCTTCAGCGTCACCGGGCGCCCGGCGCCGTACTTCAGCGCGTTGGACAAGAGGCTGCTCACCACCTGCTCCAACCGGTGGCGGTCCCAGTGGCCCACCGCTCCGGGGGCCGCATCCACGATGAGCTCGCAGCCCGCCTTCTCCGCCTGCGCCTTGAAGCGCTCCACCTCCTCGCGCACCACGTCCGCCAGGTCCACGTCCTCCAGCCGCAGCGGCGCGGCGGGGCCTGTGAGCTGCGTCACCTCCAGCAGGTCGTTGATGAGCGTGGTCATCTTCCGGACCTGCCCGGAGATGGTCTCCGCCGTCCTCAAGACGCGCTCCCGCAGCGCCTCCAGCGTCTGGGCCGCCTGCGCGTCCTTCACCAGTGACTGGAGCTTGAGCTGCAAGGGCGTCAGCGGCGTCTTCAGCTCGTGCGACGCCACCGTCAGGAACTCGTCCCTGAGAGACACCGCGTGCTGGAGCTGGGCCTGGGTCTTGCGCAGCTCGGTGACGTCCTGGAGCCCCAGGAGGACCGACGCGGGATGGCCATGCTGGGCGGGCAGGGGGGCCGCCTCCACCAGCAGCGAGTAGTGCCCGGTGGGCGTGTGCCAGACGACCGGCTCCCCGTGCACGGACGCGCCCTTCGCCGCCCGGACGCCGGGGATCTCATCCATGCTCATCTTCCGGCCCGCTTTGTCCGTGAAGCGGTGCTCGCCCGAGTACGTCTCCTCCCGCAGGCCCCCAGGGAAGTCGCCGCCGGCCATCCGCCGGGCCACCTGGTTCGCGAAGAGGATCCGGCCCGTCCGGGGCTCCACCAGGATGAGCGCCACCGGCGTCCGGTCCAGCACCGCCTCCAGCCACTGCTGCTGGTTCCTCAGCGACGCGGCCCACTCCTCCAGCTTCCTGCGCGCCTCCACCCGCTCCGTCACGTCGACGGCGAAGGACAGCACGGAGTCCACCTGGCCAGACACGTCACGCAGCGGCTGGCAGACGAGGTCGAAGCGGCGCGTGGACTCCGCCCCCTCGCCCCCGAAGTCGGTGGTGACGGCGACCTCCTTCTCCATCACCGGCTCACCGCTGGTGTAGGCCTTCTCCAGCATCCTGGAGTAGTGCAGGCCCTGGGGATAATCGACGTCCTTGACGGACCTGCCCAGCAGCTCCAGTCCCTGGGACAGCCGCTGGTAGAGGGGGTTCACCAGCGCGAAGACCTGCTCCCTGCCGGTGAGCAGCGCGATGGACGCCGGAGCGCTCGTCAGCACGGCGCGCAGCCTCGCGCGCTCGTTCTCCGCCCGGGCCTCCGCCTGCTTGCGCTCGGTGATGTCCTCCGCCGTGGACACCCATTCACGGATGGCGCCCTTGTCGCCGAACACGGGAACGGCCCGGCCCACCACGTTCCGGTAGCCCCCGGCGTGGAAGCGCAGGCGGAACTCGCCCCGGTAGGACGTCTTCGTGCGCAGGGACTCCACCCAGCCGCGCACCACGCGCTTGCGGTCATCCGGGTGGATGGCGGTGAGCCAGCCCAGCCCCAGGTGCTCCTCGTGCGTCTGGCCCGTGAACGCCCGCCAGCGCGGCGCGGGCTCCACCACCTCGCCCCGGGCGTTGGTGGTCCACACCGGCTGCGCCATGGCCTCCACCAGCGAGCGGTAGCGCTGCTCGCTGGCCCGGAGCGCGTCGTGCGCCCTGCGCTGCTCGGTGACCTCCACGACGATGACGCCGATGCCCAGCAGCACGCCCGCTCCCGTGCGCACCGGGTAGTAGCTGACGAGGAAGTGGCGCTCCACGCCCAGCTCCTTCGGGGTCGTGCCGTGGACCTCCACCGTCTGCGCCGCCCCGCCTTCCAGGATGCGTTGGTACTGGGGCCGGAGCATGGGCCACATCTCCGGGACGATCTCCTGCACCTTGCGGCCCAGGTGGGCGGCGCGGGGGATGCCATTGATGTCCGCCAGGGCGTCGTTGACCTGGACGAAGCGCTGCTCCATGTCCACGACCGCGAGCCCCACGGGCGTGCTGGCCACCAGCGTCTCGAGGAGCAGCCGGGAGTGCGCCTCGGTGATGGACTCGGAGGCCTCCGGGTCGAAGCTTGCGCTGTGACTCTCCACGCGCGCCTCCTCTGACCCCGGCCCTTCCCGGCGAGCTTGGAGGCAGGGCCCCGTGACGCCGCTTCCCACCATGGGAGTGGCCTGACCTGGAGGGTGTGCATCCGCGACGCGCGCGGGCAGCCCGCGCCCACCTGGAGGCGCAGCCACTGATTGGTCGCGCCCCCAGGGACAAGGCCTCACGGCGGCGGGGGGCCGGCTCCTTCCTTGTCGCCTGGGCGGGATTGCCAGGGCCAGCGTCTGTCGATCTCCACCTCCAGCGTGAAGCTGAGGAAGGTCCGGATGAGGACGATGAGCCCCAGGATGAGCACCTGCTCCATCGTGGGCGCCTCCGCGACCGTGCGGATGATGTCCGCCGCGACCAGCAGCTCCAGCCCCAACAGGATGGCGCGGCCCAGGTGGTGGCGCAGCTGCCGGTACGCACCCGCGCGCCCCGGGCCGCGCACGTTCCGGAGGGCGAACGCCACGGAGACCCACGCTCCCAACACCATCACGCCCACACCTGACACTTCGAACAACTGGGCGGCCAGGCCCACGAAGTCCGCGAATGGCATCCGCCGCCCCCCTCCTGGGGAAGATGGTCCTTGGCCCAGTGGACAACCACCCCCTCCCACCTGCCCCGCGGGGCGATACACGTGTTGTGATTGTCACATGACAGTCATGGATTGAAGCGTGTCTGGTATTGACGCCGGTGGAGTTCCTGGTTCATTGTCGCCGCCCTCCGTGTGTCTCACGCGGGGGACAGGCGGTTCTGCGGGGTGCCGGGGGGTGCCGTGACGCAGCAGCTTGAAATCAGACATGACGCTGCCCTGGAGGGTCGTTTCGCGTGATTCGCGAGATCCTCAGCGGACTGCTGTGGCAGGGCCGGATGGCCTTGCGCAGCGGCGACGTGCGCGTCTTCGCCGCGCATGGCTATGTGGATGAGGGCTACCGGCCCTCGCGCGTGCCCTTCTTCTCCGTCGTCGGTCCGCTGGGCCTCTTCCCTGAACCCGAGCGCGAGAACGGCCGCACCGGCGTCGCCACCGTCCGCGTCCCGGGCCACCTCGTCGGCAGGCCTCGCGCGGCGTCGGACAGCGTGCCCCCGGGCGGCGCGCTCAAGCTGCGCCTGGATGGCCGCGCCACCGTCACCCTCACGGGCCTGCCGGGGGGCTCGTTCGCCTCCGCCGCCACCGGCCCCGCGCTCACCGCCGCGCTCAACGCGAAGCTGGCGGAGGCGCTCGCCGGCGGCCTCTTCCAGGAGCCCACGGGCGCGCCGCTCACGGACCCCTTGCTGCTGGAGGCGCTCGCCGCCGTCACCGCGCGCTGGGACGTGGAGGGCGGCCGGCTCGCGCTCAGCTCCGACCCGGGCATCGCCTCCATGGCGTTCCGCTCCAGCGTGGAGGTGCTGCCCGTCACCGGCAGCATCGCGGACCCCCTGGGCCTGGAGCCTCCGGAGCGGGCCCAGGAGGGCAGGGCGTTCCTGCGCAAGCTGCGCGCGCCCAAGGCCATGGCCATCGACGTGCAGGTGGACCTGTGGGCGGGCTCGCAGGTGGACCTGGCGTCCATCATGGACACGGTGGCGCTCAGCATCCCCACGCGCGGGCAGATGGTCCTCCGCCCGTCGCTGCTGGCCGAGGACGTGCCCGACGGCGCCACGACGCTCCGCCTGCTGCCGCGCGGCGAGCCCACCACGCTCATGTCCCTGGCGCACCTGGAGGCCAGCGACCTGGGCCTGGAGCGCGCGCGCGGCGGCCGCGTGGACCTGACGCCGGGCGCGTCCTTCCTGCCCGCCTCCGAGGGCCTGCGCCTGTCCGGGACCGGCACCGCCTCCGTCCTCGTGTCCCCCCTGCCCGCCGTGCCGGATCCGTTCCACGCCGACAATCCGGCCCCGGACGGACTGGCGCTGTCGCTGGGGCTGCGGGTCGCCCCCGGCGCGGTGGCCGCGCAGACGCTGCCGGTGGCCGTCCTGCTGTCGCAGGGGCAGCCCGTGCTGCGGCTCGTTGTCCGCTATGAGCAGGTGGGCACCCGGCTCATGGGCGAGGTGGTGGCCACCGCGACGCTGTCCCAGGGCAGCGGCACGCAGGTCGCGGAGACGCGCTGGCGCCTTCCCGTGGAGCGGCTGGAGGCCGGCGTGGCGCTGCACGCGCGGCTGGAGGCGGGGGCGGGCGTGGTGTGGCTGTCCGCGGACGGGACGCCGCAGCCGCTCCAGGACCCGGAGGCCACGCCCGCGCCGCCCGTCGCCGCGCCCGGCGTCACCGTCGCCGCGAGCGACATGGTGCTCACGCTGGGGGCGCAGACGGGCACGCCGCTGGACTTCACGGTGGACCACCTGCACCTGGTGGCGGAGCCCGTGGGCCCGCTGGATCCGGCGCTGCGCCGCAGCGTCACCGCGGCCCCGCGCCTCAAGGCCGGCGACGTGGTGGTGCTGGGGGAGAGCGAGGACGGCTACCGCGTGGGCAAGCGGCGCTTCCAGGCGCTGGTGCTGGGGCTGGACGGCGACGCGGTGACGCTCAGCAGGCCCGTGGAGGGCGTCTGGGCCCGGGGCCGCACGCTCGTGTTCGAGGAGGAGTGCTTCTTCTTCCAGACCCAGCTGCGCCGCCGCGACGACCTCTTGAACCACCTGTACCGCTGCTGCGTGGACTACCGCGTCTCCGCGCTCATGGACGAGCCGAACGCGCGCACCAGCGCCCGCCTCGTCGAGAAGCCCCAGGTGGACCTCGTCGCGCGCGGGGCCGCGCGCGGCGCCAGCGGCCACCCGGGAACGTCCGTCACCGAAGTCGAGACCGCCAGGCGCGGGACCATCTGAAACCAGGAGGATGAACGTGGCTGAGCGATTGCATCCGGGCGTCTATGTCGAAGAGATCAGTGCCGGTGCGCGCCCCATCGAAGGGGTGGGCACGTCCACGGCGGCGTTCGTCGGACGCACGGCGCGCGGCATCCCGGGCCTGGCCCAGTTCGTCACCGGCTTCGCCGAGTACGAGCGCGCCTTCGGGGGCCACGAGCCCGGGGAGGCGGGGCTCGTCGCGCAGGCGGTGGAGGCCTTCTTCGACTCCGGCGGACGGCGCGCCTACGTCGTGCGCGTGCTGCCCTCCGACGCGGTGGCCGGCGCGTCCGCGCCGCTCGTGTCGCGCGCGGGGGGCGGCCTCAACGCCCTCACGTTCCTGGCGCGGGGCGCGGGCGAGTGGTCCGGCTTCCTCCGCGTCCACGTGAGCGACTCCATCAACTTCCCCAGCGAGGCGTTCCGCGTGGAGGTCGTCTGGACGGAGGCCGGGGCCACGCGCCGCCTGGAGGCGTTCGAGGACGTGCGCATGGACCCGGCCAGCGAGGACTACGTCGCCGACCGCATCAACGACATCTCCCGCTACATCCGCGTGCGCGACGAGTTCCAGCTGAAGCTGGCCTCTCAGCCGCCCGGCGCGGTGCTGGTGCCGGGCGTGCCGCCGAAGCTCAAGGCCGCCGTGCTGTCCGGCACGAAGTACAGCCTCTATGACGGCGGCAAGCTCCAGGTCTCCACCTGGGACGAGGCCCAGCCGGACCTGCCCCGCACGACGCTGGACGTCCCCATCACCCAGGCCCTGGTGACGACCGCGGTGCCGGCCGCCACGTTCGCCAACGGCCGCGCGCAGCTGGACGCCACCCAGCTCAAGACCTTCCTCACCCAGGCCGTCACCGCCGCGGGGCTCACCAACACGCTCGTCATCGGCGGCACGGACTCGCCGGAGATTTCGCTGAAGGTGGCCACCGGGCCCACGCTCACCATCCCCAAGCCCACGGGCGCCACGTACGACCTGGATCCGGAGGACGCCAAGGTCACCGTGGGGCCGCCGGGGGCCACCACGGTGGTGCCCATCCCCATCCTCGCGGCGGACGCGGGGGCGGTGACGCCCGCGGAGCTGAACCACTCGCTGGCGACGGCGCTCGCCGGCAAGGTCGCGTCGGTGGTGACGGACGCGCAGGGCAACACCGTCATCACGGGGCTGGCCACGTCCGCGGGCACGTCCACGCTGTCGCTCTCCGCCACCGGCTTCACCGGCACCGCCGCCGCGGGCACGCCGGGCCTGGGCGCGGAGACCTTCGACGGGCTCCAGCTGTCCATCAGCGAGACGCTCCAGCCCACCGTGCCCACCATGCTCCGGCAGCTGGGCTTCGCGCCGCGCGCCCGGGGCTACTCCGACGACTCGCCCGCGAACCCCGTCGTGCGCCCGGCGGCGGCGGCGAACGTGCGGCTGTTGGGCGGCGACGACGGCACGGGCCTCCTGGACACGTCCGACTTCGCGGGCGACGCGGCGTCGCGCACGGGCCTGCACGCGCTGGACACCGAGGACGTCAACATCGTGGCGCTGCCGGGCAAGAACGAGGTGTCGTTCATCGCCGCCGGCATCGCGTACTGCGACAACCGGGGGGACTGCTTCTTCCTCGCGGACGGCCCCGGCGGCGTGGACAAGGACTTCGCCGTCGTGCCGGATGACGCGAAGCAGTTCGTGGAGGGGCTGCCCTCGCGCTCGAAGAACTCCGCCATGTTCTACCCGTGGATCCGCGTGGCGGATCCGGTGGGCGTGGGCCGCAACCCCACGCGGCTGGTGCCGCCGTCCGGCCACATGGCGGGCCTCTTCGCCCGCACGGACTCCACGCGCGGCGTGTGGAAGGCGCCCGCCGGCATCGAGGCGTCCATCTCCGAGGCGCTGGGCCTCCAGTACCCCGTCATCGACGCGGAGCAGGACCTGCTCAACCCGGTGAGCCTCAACTGCCTGCGCCAGTTCCCCGGCGTGGGGCTGGTGTCGTGGGGGTCGCGCACGCTGTCGCCGGATCCGGAGTGGCGCTACATCCCGGTGCGGCGCACCGCGCTCTTCCTCAAGGAGTCCCTGCGGCGCGGCCTGATGTGGGCGGTGTTCGAGCCCAATGATGAAGAGCTGTGGGGCCGCATCCGCGTCTCCATCGAGTCCTTCATGCTGGGGCTGTTCCGGCAGGGCGCCTTCCAGGGCAGCACGCCCGAGGAGGCCTTCAGCGTCGTCTGCGACCGGAGCACCAACCCGCAGGAGAACGTGGACGCGGGCATCGTCACCGCGCAGGTGGCCTTCGCGCCGCTGAAGCCCGCGGAGTTCGTGGTCATCGAAATCAGCCAGAAGAGCCTGCTGGCGGCCTGATGCCCACGCCCGTCCCCGCCAACGCCCGCAACCCGCTGCGGACCTTCCGCTTCCGGCTCCGGATGAGCACGTCCGCGGCCGGGGAGTACGTGGCGGGGGTGCGCTCCGTGTCCGGCCTGTCCGTCAACGTGGGCGCCTTCGAGGTCTGGGAGGGCGGCAACAACCTGCACCGCTACGCGCAGCCCCACAAGGTGAACTGGGATCCGCTCGTGCTGGAGCAGGGGCTGGCGCTGGACGACACGCTGGAGCGCTGGGCGCGCGCGGTGCTGGAGTTCGCGCGCACCGGCAAGGCGCCCGGCGAGCCGGTGAAGCGCGACCTCTTCATCGACCTGTGGGACGCCTACGCGCACCCCACGGACGTGCCCACGCCCGGGGGCATGGAGGCGCGCATCCGCAGCTTCCACGTGCACAACGCGTGGGTGAGCAAGTTCCACGCCCTGCCCAAGCTGGACGCCATGGCGGGGGAGGTGGCGCTCCTGTCGCTGGAGCTCACCCACGAAGGCTGGGAGCCGGTGCCCCGGCCCGTGCTGTCCAGGCCCTAGGCGGTCATCCCGACGCCCTGACGTCCCATTCGAGGAGTGACGCCATGCCCCGATTCGTCGAATCCACGAAGCGCGACCCGTACCGCAACTTCAACTTCCGCGTGCTGTTCAACAACATCGAGGTGGCCGCGTGCCGCAAAATCAGCGGCCTCACCGGCACCGTGGAGGTGGTGAAGTTCCGCTCCGGCAACAGCCCGTCCTCCGTGGACGAGCTGTCCCCGGGCCGCGTGCACTACGAGCCCTTCACGCTGGAGGCGGGCCTCACCCAGGACACGACGTTCCGGGACTGGGCCCTCCAGCTCATCCGCCACGAGGCCACGCCGGGCTTCCGCGCCGCGGAGCCGGACTACCGGCGCACCGTGGAGATCCTCGTCTACGACCTGGACTTCAACCGCGCGGTGAAGAAGTTCGTGCTGCGCAACGCCTGGGTCTCGAAGTTCACCGCGATGTCGGAGCTGGCCGCGGAGGCGAACGAGATCCTCATCGAGACGGTGGAGATCCAGCACGAGGGCTTCACGCTGGAGGCGGTGACCTGACGTGCTGCTCGAGCCCCCCATCCCGGTGCTGCTGCCGCACGGCCTCTTCGACGAGGACGGCCGCTGCCACCGCCAGGGCGAACTGCGCCCGCTCACCGGCCGCGAGGAGTGGGCGCTGGCCCAGGCCGGCGAGCGTCCCGGCCGCGCGCGGTGAGCGCCGTTGCTGGCGGCGTGCCTGGG
>NZ_JBKGHJ010001069.1:0-1049 GCF_046520365.1 Corallococcus sp. 4LFB | reverse complement strand
CCCTGGCCTCGAAGGCCGCCTCCAGCAAGCGCCGCGACTTCAACCCCGCCACCGCGAAGTACGACTTCCGGGTGTTCTTGCTCCACCTGGGCCTGATTGGAGAGGAGTTCAAAACGGCGCGCCTGCACCTTCTCAAGCACCTGGAAGGCAGCGCCGCCTGGAAGGGCCAGCGTCGCGACGGGCGCGGGCCGGGTGGGGAAGGC
Organism: Corallococcus sp. 4LFB; assembly: GCF_046520365.1. NCBI lineage: Bacteria > Pseudomonadati > Myxococcota > Myxococcia > Myxococcales > Myxococcaceae > Corallococcus > Corallococcus sp. 4LFB. The sequence continues at coordinate 846 of NZ_JBKGHJ010001069.1, read as the reverse complement.
ACGCCCGGCAGCGAAGGCGCGCAGGGCGGCAGCGGCAGCGCCCAGGGCGGCACGAACGAGGCCCTGGCGGCCGCCTGAAGCGGACTCAACGCCGGGGCCCTTCGGGGCCCTGGTTGGCACTGACAACGGCGGGCCGCGCGCCTGCCACCCACGGGAGAATCCCCATGCTCTACTTCGCCTACGGCTCCAACCTCGACAGGGCCCAAATGCGCGTGCGCTGCCCCAACGCCACTGTCGAAGCCCGGGCCACTCTCTCCGGCCACACCCTGGTGTTCGGCGGATACAGCCGCCGCTGGGGCGGGGCCGTCGCCAGCCTCCAGCGGGTGCGCGGCGCCCACGTCGAGGGACTGCTGTACCGCCTCACTCCCGAGGACCTGCGGGCCCTCGACATCTTCGAGGGCCACCCCTTCGCGTACCGGCGCGCCATCCGGCTGGTGATGGACAGAGCTGGCCTGCGCCGCCGCGCGCTGGTGTACCTCCAGCCCGAGACTGGCTTCGAGGCCTGGCCGCCCGCTGGCCGCTACTTCCGCGTCCTCTGGCACGCCTACGGGCGCCTGGGCTTCAACCGCGCCGCGCTCGCGGGCGCCCTCGGAGGTGTGGCGTGACGCGCGCGTCGACATCGACACGCGTTTTCGTCTACGGAACGCTGCTGTCCGGCGAGCCCAATCACCGCCTCCTGCGCGGCGCACGCCTCATCGGCCCCGCGCGGACGCGTCCGCGTTTCACGCTTCACGACTACGGGCCCTTCCCCGCTCTCGCCTCCGGCGGCAAACACGCCATCGAGGGCGAAGTGTACGAAGTCGACGCGCTCATGCTGGCGGCGCTCGACAGGCTCGAGGGCCACCC
>NZ_JBKGHJ010001068.1:0-1057 GCF_046520365.1 Corallococcus sp. 4LFB | reverse complement strand
CGCGCCCACGCTGACCGCCAGCTTGCGCTCCAACTGCCGCCGCGACAGCGCGGCCGCCGACGCGGGCGCCACATGGCGCTTCTTCCGGACGCGGCCGGAAGCGAGAGGACCTCGGGGGTGGGTTTTCACCACATCAACCTTGCACGTGACGTCCGGTGGGGTGGCCGTAAGGCTCACGGCCCCTCCACCGCCGGAACGGTTCAGAGGTCGTTATAACCCGCCACGTCACCCGGGCCCATCCCTATATGACAGGTAGTCCTGCATTCCCCCGTCCACCGGAAGGGCGTCGTTCACGGCTCCATAAGCCTACATGAAACGACACGCAGTCCCCCAGAGGTGTGAAGGCGCGTGAAGGATTGTCCGGGTTGGGGGCGCCAGGGTTGCGCCCGGGCTCAACCGTCCGACGTGGCGACGCGTTCCCAGCCGTCCGGGTAGTGCGTGACGAGCCCCAGGGCGTCGGTGTCCACCTCGGCCACGAAGGCGCCGCCCGCGCTCTCGTAGCGGTAGCGGGTGGAGGACAGCCGGGTGTAGCGCTGCTCCAGCCGCTCCAGGGACAGGTCCGGCAGCCGCACCCACGCGGCCGTGACGTCCCGGGACTGGCCCGGCTCCAGCCCCAGCCGGCGGATGGGCAGGGTGTTGGTGGAGGGGGTGACGCTCAGGTCCACGTCCACGCACCCGCGCAGCTCCGGCAGCTCGCGGCCCTCGCGCCACCAGCGCTGGTGGTCGTCCACCTGGAGCACCAGCGCGCGGCGCGTGCCGCCCTGGTGCAGCGCCAGCCGCAGCTCGCGCGTGTGCCAGTCCGGGTCGCACGCCACGGTGTAGCGCGCGAGCAGCGGCAGCCCTTCGCCCACCAGCACCGCGGTGCCCGTCGAGGAGGGCCCTCGGCGGACTCCCACAGCTCGAAGTGCTCGGTGCCGGGGGACTCCAGGCGCCGCCAGGTCAGGGCCTGCAGGCAGTGGCCCTCGGGCGTGCCGCCGGGCCGGCGGTGCGCGCCGTCATGGGGCGGGGCGTCCGGACGGCTCGGGAGGCGTCGGGAGGCTCACGCGCGGCCCGGGGG
>NZ_JBKGHJ010001067.1:0-1057 GCF_046520365.1 Corallococcus sp. 4LFB | reverse complement strand
CGCTGGACGCGTCGTCGCGCCCACGCAGAAGAACGCCGTGGCGCCCGCCCGGGCTCCCAAGGCCAGGGCCGCCGTGCCCGTGGAGGACGACGCGCACGAGGAGCAGGACGCCGCGCCGCGCGTGCGCACCGTGAAGAAGACGAAGTCCAGCGGCCCGCAGGGCGTGTCGCTGCGGCTGCTCTGGGGCGACCAGCGCGTGGGCGAGTTCTTCGTGCCTCCCGGCGCGAAGAAGGGCTTCACGGTCGGCAGCGCCAAGGGCGTGGACTTCGTGATGGGCGACGCCAAGCTGGGCGCCCCCACGTTCGAGGCGCTGCGCACGGACGGCCAGGGCTTCACCCTGCGCTTCGCGCGCAAGATGAAGGGCGAGCTCACCCGCAAGGGCGAGACGCTGGACCTGGAAGCCGTGATGGAGTCCGGCAAGGCCTCCCAGGACGGCGACGCCTACGCGCTGACGCTGGAGGCGGACGACTTCGTCTGGGTGGACCTGGGCGCCTCACGCTGGAGGCGCAGTTCCAGCCGGTGCCCAAGCGCGTCGTCGTGCCGGTGGGAGAGAACATCGACTACACGGCGCTCAACATCTTCCTGGTGATGTTCTTCATCGCCACCGCGTTCGTCATCCACTCCATGAACCAGAGTGGGGAAGGGGACGAGTACGCGGATGAGCTCGCGGGCAACGACGCGCGCATCGCGAAGCTGATCATCAAGCCTCCGGAGACCCAGAAGAACAAGTTCCTGGAGAAGCTGAACCAGCAGAAGGAGAAGAAGTCGGGCGAGATGGCCCAGAAGCAGCGCGGCGACGAGGGCCAGATGGGCAAGAAGGACGCGCCCAAGGCCAACAACCGCACCGCGCCCAAGGGCGACCCGAACAAGAAGGACGAGGCGCGCGCCCTCACCGCGAAGATCTTCGGCGGCGGCAAGGGCGGGATCTCCACCATCTTCGGCAAGTCGGGCCTGGGCGGCGAGCTCAAGAGCGCCATGGGCAACATGTTCGGCGCCAAGGCGGGCGACGCGGGCGGCTTCGGCGGCATGGGCCTGCGCGGCAGCGGCGGCGGCGGCG
>NZ_JBKGHJ010001066.1:0-1063 GCF_046520365.1 Corallococcus sp. 4LFB | reverse complement strand
CGCGCGCGCCACGTCCGGCGCCAGCGGAGGCCAGGGCCAGCGCCAGCGGCTCGTCGCTGCCGGCGGGGTACAGCTCCTTGAGGCCCGCGAGCGCGGCGCGGCGCACGAGTTGGTGCGGGTCTTCCAGCGCGCGCAGCAGGGCGGCCACGGCGGCGGACGTGCCCGCGTAGCCTTCCTGCGTGAGCTTCACCACGCGGTCCACGGCGTCGCGGCGGACGCGGTGGCCTTCCTCGTCGCCCGCGGTCACCTGCCGCAGCAGGCCCACGTAGGCGCCGAAGGCGAGGCGGCGCAGGTGCTGACGCTCCGCCTGGGTCGCGCTCTGCGGCGTCGCCGACGCGCCTTCCGCCGGCTTCACCGCGGAGAAGAGGCGGCGCAGCCAGCTCTTGCCCGTGGCGGAGGCCGTGCCCTGCTTCTCCGGCGTGGAGGGCTGCACCACGTGCGCGGCGCCCTCGGCCGTCTCCGGCTTCCAGGGGGCCTGCAGCGAGCTGGGCCGCGCGACCTTCTGCGCTTCACGGAAGTAGTCCAGCGGCTTGTTGCGCAGCAGCAGCACCTGGGCCGCCGCGTAGCGCTGCTCCGGCTGGCCACTTGAGAGGGCTTCGGCGAGCCCAATCACGCGCTTCGCCCGCTCGTCCTCCGCGGGCCAGTCCTTCATGTCGCCGGCCTTCTCCGGACGCGGCGGCAGCAGCACTTCGACCAGGTGCGCGCGGTAGGCCTCCGGCTCCGTGCGCAGCTCCAGCGCGCGCGCCGCGGCGTAGCGCACCTCCGGACGGCCGCTGGACAGCGCGCTCGTCAGCAGGTCCGGCGGTCCGCCCTCGCGGCTGGCGCGCAGGTCCCGCGCGAGCACGATGGCGAAGACCATCTCCTGCACTTCTCGCGCGGAGTCCTCCAGGCCGTGCAGCAGGCCACCGTCGCCCTCGGGGCCCAGGGCCGCGAAGGCGAGGATGGCGCCCAGCCGGATGGGCAGGTGCTCATGGCGCAGGTTCCCGGTGAGCACCGGCAGCCGCGCGCACGTCACCCAGGCGCGCGAGGCCGTCCGCCGCCCACGAACGCGCCGCCACCAGCG
>NZ_JBKGHJ010001065.1:0-1067 GCF_046520365.1 Corallococcus sp. 4LFB | reverse complement strand
ACGAGGATGGCGCGGGCCTGGGCCACGGACTCGCGCAGGGCGTTCAGCGCGCGGGCCTCCGCGTCGCACCACGCGCGCCGCGCGACAGCAGGGCCTTGGACGCTCCTCCAGGGCTGGTGGCCGTGGCCAGCGAGGCGCTCCGCGAGGACGGCCTGCGCGCTGTCGAGGACGCGGGCGGCCTCGGTGCGAAGGCGCACGGCGTCCTCGGCGCGGGCGGTGGCCACCTTCTCCGCCTGCTGGAGGGCCTCGGAGTCCTCGCGGGCGCGTTCGTAGGCGGCCTGGGCGGCGTCGAGCCGCGCCTGGACCTCCGCGCGCACCTCCTGCGTGGAGCGGCCCTGGAGCAGCCGGGCGCGGGCCCTGGAGGCATCCTGGAAGGCCTCGTCCTTGAGGCTCGCGCGGTGGGCAGCGGTCTGTGCGTCCTCGTGACGGGCCTGGAGGCGGACCTCCTCCCGGGCGCGGCGGCCCTGCTCCTCCTCCAGGCGCTTGCGAGCGGCCTCCAGCTCCGTGAGCTTTTCGCGCCACTTCGTCACGCGGTCGAAGCACCGGCTCTGGAAGCGCGCGGGGTCCTCGGCGAGCTTCTCCTTCCAGGGGGCGGTCTCGCTGGCGAAGGGAGGAGACACTTCCGTGAGGGCGCGCTCGCGGGCCTCGCGAGCGGTGTCCCGGCGCAGGAGCGCATCCCGGTGGGACTGGGCCGCGCGGGCCTGGGCGTCCTCGGCCTTGCGAAGGGCTTCGGCCGCGCCTTCGCGCCGGTGCGCCGGGTCTCCAGCAGGGCGCGGGCCTCGCGAGCGGCGCTGGCCCGGGCTTCCGCGGAGGCCTCTTCCTCACGGAGGGTCGCGAGCCGGACGCGCACGTCCTCCTGGGCCGCACGGATCCACCCCTGGGCGACAGGGGCCTCCGCGTCCTCGGGGGGCGAGGCATTCGCGGAGAAGGACCGCGGGCCTTCCGCGTCCGCGGCATCGGAGACTGCGTCCAGCGCGTGCTGCTGCGTCTCCCCGCGCGATGACGTCTTCGCATCAGCCGGGCTTGCCGTGGCCTCACCCGGGAGCACGGCGCGGGCCCACCGCTCG
>NZ_JBKGHJ010001064.1:0-1071 GCF_046520365.1 Corallococcus sp. 4LFB | reverse complement strand
TCGCTCCGCAGAGCGCGCTGGAGGTGCAGCTCGCCTCCGCGTGGCAGGCCGTCCTTCGCCTCGACAAGGTCGGCGTCCACGACAACTTCTTCGACCTCGGCGGCAACTCGCTGCTGATGGTCCAGCTGCACACGCGGCTTCGTGAAGCCTTGAAGCTCGACGTTCCGCTGGTCGAGCTCTTCCAGGCTCCCACCATCCGCTCACTCGCGAAGCACGTCACTCAGCAGGCCGAGGCGGGCTCGTTCGAGCACAGCCAGGACCGGGCCACGAATCGCAAAGCCTCGATGAAGAACCAGCGGGCACTGCGCGAGCGCAACAAGACGTCGAAGAAGTAACCCCGGGACCCGAGACCTCACGATGGACACCTCAGACAACTTCAGTCACGAAGTCGCGATCATCGGCATGAGCGGGCGCTTCCCCGGTGCGCGGAGCGTTGACGCGCTTTGGGAGAACCTCTGCTCGGGCGCGGAGTCCATCTCCTTCTTCTCCGACGCGGAGCTCGCGGCCGCGGGGGTCGACGCTTCCGTGCGAGGCCGGCCCGACTACGTCCCCGCCCGGGGCGTGCTCGCGGACATCGAGCAGTTCGATGCCTCGTTCTTCGGCCTTGCCCCTCGCGAGGCCGCCACCATGGATCCCCAGCAGCGCCTCTTCCTGGAGTGCGCCGCCGAGGTCCTCGATCGCGCGGGCCATGGCGCTCCCGCCCCTGACAACCGCACCAGCGTCTTCGCCGGGGTGAGCACCAACACGTATCTGCTCAACAACCTCTGCACCAACGCCGAGGTCATGACGACGGTCGACAGCTACGAGCTCATGCTCGGCAACGACAAGGACTTCGTGGCGACGCGCGTGGCCTACAAGCTCGGCCTGCGCGGCCCCAGCCTCACCGTCCAGACCGCCTGCTCCACCTCGCTCGTCGCCGTCCACCTCGCGGCCCAGTCCCTGGCCAATGGCGAGTGCGACATGGCGCTGGCGGGTGGCGTCTGCATCCGCGTTCCCCAGGCCTCCGGCTACGTCTTCGAGCCGGAAGGCATCCTGTCGCCGGATGGGCACTGCCGTACCTTCGATGCCAAG
>NZ_JBKGHJ010001063.1:0-1072 GCF_046520365.1 Corallococcus sp. 4LFB | reverse complement strand
GCCACCGCCGGAGCCTTGCCGCGGGTGGGGGCTTCGCGGGGCGCGGGGCCTGACGGACCGCCACCTCCGACGACAGCGTGGCGCGCGGGAAGGCAGGCGGGGAGGCGGAGCGGTAGCGCACGGCATCCGACGCCACCCAGGCTCCCACGGGGGACCCGGTCGCACAGCCCGTCATCATCGCCAGCATCGCCATCCATGCGCCCAGCTTCATGGCCACCTCGTCCTGTAGCGTCCTGGGACGGAGGCTCCCTCCGCTGGCGCGTGTAGGCAAGAAAACCACCCAGGCAACCGGACGGGGCGGCTCGGGTTTTCGACCGGGGGCGGGTGGGGTATTGCTGGAGGGGAATGCCCACCTTCCGCCGCGCCCTCGCCCTGCTGCTCCTGGCCACCGGTTGCTCGCACACGTCCTTCGAACGGGCCAGCGAGGCGGACACCGTGCAGGCCTACCAGGACTTCCTGCGCGAGCACCCGGATGATCCCGAGGCGCTGACGGCCCAGGGGCGCATCGAGGGGCTGGAGTTCGACGAGGCGAAGCGGCTGCACTCCGTCATCGCCTACAAGCGCTTCCTGGCGCTGTACCCGGACGCGCCGCAGCGGCAGCGGGCAAAGTCGCTGCTGGAGGGCCTGCGCTTCAACGCGGCGAAGGAGGCGGACACGGAGGCCGGGTGGCGGCAGTTCCTCGCCGAGCACCCCGACGGCACCCACCGCGACGAGGCGCGCGCCCATTTGCAGGCGGCCCAGGAGCGCGACGTCCAGACGACCACGGACCTCAAGCGCGTGTCCCAGCTCCTCCAGGGAGAGGCCGCGGGCGCCCGCCGCGAGGAGCTGGAGCGCAAGCTGGACGACGAGTCCTTCGCCCAGGCCCGCGACGCCGGGAAGCTCTTCGCCTACCTGCGGGACTTCCCCGCGGGCACGCACCGCGAGGAGGTGCGCGTCAAGCTGCTGGAGCTGGAGGTGGAGGGGCTGCTCGTCTCCGGGCTGGTGGACGAGGCCGAGGAGAAGGTGAAGACCCACCCGCTGGGGCCCCAGCTGACGGCCTTCCCCGCGCGCCTGGCCCGCGCCCGCGCCGAGC
>NZ_JBKGHJ010001062.1:0-1072 GCF_046520365.1 Corallococcus sp. 4LFB | reverse complement strand
TGGTGGAGCTCAACGCCACCGCCACGCCCTACCCGCTGGAGCGCTCCCTCCCCGCCCTCTTCCTCGCCCAGGCCGCGCGCACGCCAGACGCCACCGCCCTCTTCACCTCGCAGACGCAGCTCTCCTTCCGCACCCTCTCCGAGCGCGTCTGCCGCCTCGCCCACCACCTGCACCTCCTGGGCGTCGGCCCCGAAGTCACCGTCGGCGTCTTCCTCCAGCGCTCCGACGAGCTCGTCACCAGCCTCCTCGCCATCCTCTGCGCCGGTGGCGCCTACGTCCCCCTCGACCCCGCCTACCCCTCCGAGCGTCTGGCCCTCATGCTCGAGGACTCTCGCGCCTCCCTCGTCCTCTCCCACTCCACGCTTCGCGACAGCCTGCCCGCGGGCGCTCACCGTGCGCTGTGCCTCGACGAGGTGGCGGACGAAGTCGCCTCGCGGCCTTCCTCTCCTCCGCCCCTGCGCCTCTTCCCGGAGAACCTCGCCTACCTCATCTACACCTCGGGCTCCACGGGTCGCCCCAAGGCTGTCGCCATCAGCCACCGCAGCGCTGCCGCCATGCTCTTCTGGGCCCGCGACTGCTTCTCCCCCGAGGAGCGCTCCGGGGTGCTCGCCAGCACCTCCGTCTGCTTCGACCTCTCCGTCTTCGAGCTCTTCGTCCCCCTCTGCTTCGGCGGCAGCGTCGTCCTCGCCGACAACGCCCTCCAGCTTCCATCCCACCCCGCCGCCTCTCACGTCACCCTCCTCAACACCGTCCCCTCCGCCCTCTCCGAGTTGCTTCGCGGCTCGGGCCTTCCCCCTTCCGTCCTCACCGTCAACCTCGCGGGCGAGCCGCTTCCTCGCGCCCTGGTGTCTCGCGCCTTCCAGGTGCCCACCCTCCAGCGCCTCTTCAACCTCTACGGTCCTTCCGAGGACACCACCTATTCCACCTGGGCCCTCCTCGATGCCGACGCCACGGGCACGCCTCCCATTGGTCGCGCCATCGCCAACTCCCAGGTGTACCTGCTGGACCGCTTCGGCCAGCCCACGCCTTTCGGTGTCCCGGGCGAAGTCTTCCTCGGCGGTGAAGGCCTGGC
>NZ_JBKGHJ010001061.1:0-1082 GCF_046520365.1 Corallococcus sp. 4LFB | reverse complement strand
CGTCCAGCGCGCCCGGGGAGGACGCGCCCGCCGCCGCGAAGCCCGCGCCCGCGAGCGAGCCACCGCATGCCGCCGAGCCCCTGATGGAGGGGTTCTTCGTGACGAAGATGGCGGGAGAGAAGGAGGCGCGCCGCCACCACCTGCTGGAGGAGCAGGCGCCGCGCCTGCCTCCCGCGGATGCGTCGCCCGAGCGGGACGAGCACCTGGGCATGCTGCCCCTGGACTACCAGGACGACGCGATGGTGCTGCTCGCGCGGGACCCGCACACGCTCTTCGTCTTCTGGGACTTCAGCGACGCGAGCCGCGACCGGGCGCTGGACGGCCTGCCGTCGCCGCGCGCCGTGATGAAGGTGTTCGACGGCGAGGGCGTGTCGCGCGAGGTGGACTTCGCGCTGGAGTCGCGCAGCTTCTACCTGCAGGGCATGACGCCCGGGCGCACGTACCGGGTGGAGGCGCACTTCGTCGGCTCGGACGGCCGCTCGCGCCGCATCGGACATTCGTCCAACCGGGCCACGCTGCCGCCCGCGGGCCCGTCGGTGGACACGTCCATCCGGTTCCTGCGCATGCCGCCGCCTCCCGTGGTGGACCGGCTGCGCACGGAGGCGGTGCCCTCCGCGGCGTCCGCGCGCGTCCCCCGCGTGGAGGAGCGCGAGTACGTGACCTGGCGCCGGGTGCGGCTGCCGGGCAGCGCGGGCATGGTGGACATGCCGGAGGTCCACCGCGAGCGCGACGAGGCCTATGTCGATGCGCCGCGCGTGCCGGGGGCTTCGGACCAGCGCTACGCGGAGGAGGCCTATCTCGAGAGCGCGCCGCGTGCGCCCGGGGCGTCGGATCAGCGGTACGCGCGCATGGGGGAGGCGACGCTCGGTGAGGGCGCGGTGCTGGCCCCGTCGCGTGCGCCCGGGGCTTCGGACCAGCGCTACCTGGCCGTGGAGCGGGCTCCGGGTGCTTCCGACCAGCGGTACGTGGAGGGGGCGGCGGCTCCCCGGTATCCTGGAGGTGCCGCGCGCGCCGGCGCTTCGGACCAGCGCTACGGGCAGACGGTGCTGCCGGGCGGCGTGTCGGAGTACCGCTATCTGGAG
>NZ_JBKGHJ010001060.1:0-1082 GCF_046520365.1 Corallococcus sp. 4LFB | reverse complement strand
ACCTGCGCCGCCGGCAGCGCCACCGCGAGCATCGCCCCCGGCGGCATGCGATGCATCAGCTCCCCACGCGCCACCGTGAGGCGCATCGCGTCCTCCAGGGACAGCACGCCCGCGACACACGCCGCCGCGTACTCCCCGAAGCTGTGCCCCATCACCGCGTAGGGCGTCACGCCCAGGTCCTGCCACTGCCGAGCCAGCGACACCTGCACGCTGAACAACGCGGGCAGCGCCACGCGCGTATCCGCCAGGGCCGCGGAGGACTCGGCTTCCGCGCCGGCCTCGGGCGACAGCAGCTTCGACACGCGCGCCGCAGCGGCGCCTCCAGCAGCGCGAGGCACGCGTCCAGGTGCGCGCGGAAGCGGGGCGATGCCTCCGCCAGCTCGCGCCCCATCGCGACCCGCTGCGCTCCCTGGCCGGAGAACACGAACGCCACGCGCGGCGCGCGCTTCTCGCCCTTCACCGCGACCACCGGCTTGCGCAGCTGCCGCGCCAGGTCCGCCGCGTCCTTCACCACGAAGGCCTTGCGGTACTCGAACGCCTTGCGGCCCACGGCGTGCGTGAACGCCAGGTCCGCCAGCGCCTGCGCGTCCACGCCCTCCGCCACGTGCGCGTCCAGCTGCCGCGCGGCCGCCTGCAAGGCCTCCTGCGAGCGCGCGGACAGCACGACGAGCTGGTGGGACCGCGTGGTGGAACCACTCTGCCGCATGGGGGCTTCCTCGAGGACCGCGTGGGCATTGGTGCCGCCAATGCCGAAGGAGCTGACCGCGGCGAAGCGGGGCGTCTCGCCCCGGGGCCACGACCGCAAGGTGGTGTTGACGAAGAACGGCCCCGCGTCGAAGTCGATCTGCGGGTTGGGCCGCTCGAAGTGGAGGCTGGGGGGAATCTCCCCGTGGTGCAGCGACAGCGCGGCCTTCATGAGCCCCGCGAGGCCCGCGACCGTGTCCAGGTGGCCCACGTTCGTCTTCAGCGACGCCAGCGCGATGCGCCCCCGGTGCTCCGCGCCCAGGCCGTACGCGCGCGTGAGGGCCGCCACTTCGATGGGGTCGCCCAGCGGCGTCGCGGTGCCGTGGGCCTCCACGTAG
>NZ_JBKGHJ010000105.1:0-19537 GCF_046520365.1 Corallococcus sp. 4LFB | reverse complement strand
CGCCGGGCCCGTCACCGAGCCCGTCACCGCGCCCGTCACCGCGCCCGCCGCGGCGAACCCGGGCGGATGGAGGCCGCGCGTGGACCAGACCTTCCGCGAGCAGGTGGAGGACGCGGAGCGGGAGATCATCCAGCGGGTGCTCGCCCACACGCACGACAACGTGACGGAGGCGGCGCGCATCCTCGACCTGGAGCGGGGGCACTTCTACAAGAAGATGAAGGCCCTGGGCCTGCGCCGCGGCCAGTCCGAGGCGTGAGGTCCGCCCTCAGAACTGGCCCATCAGCCCGCCCACGACGGCGCCCTGCCTCGACAGGCCGAGCACGGGCGTGACCCGGGCGCCCGGGAGGCTCGGGGTCGAGGGAGGCCACGCGTCCGGCGTGTCACCTCCGTGGGACAGCCCGTAGCCCAGGAACGAGCCCACGAAGGGCATCACCACCAGGCCGATGACGCCCACGGAGTGCAGGGCGCTGTCCTCGCTGAGGGTGAGCAGGGCGGAGGGCACCGCGCCCAGGGTGGCCCCCAGCAGGGTGAGGCCGTAGCTTCCCTGCCCTCCCGACATGTTTCCGGCGAAGTAGACGGGAATCGAGGTCCCGATGGCCGCCCCCAGCCCCACGGGGAGGAGGCTCATGGCGGAGCCCGGGCACCCCAGCGCATCACACCGGCGGTCCAGCCCGATGCCGGCGAACAGGCCGGTCAGGGCGCCGCTCACGAACCCGGCGCTCCCCATCAGCGTTCCCAGGGCCAGGTGCCTGCCCACCCGATAGTCCGGCGAAGCCTTCGCGGAGACGGAGGCGGCCGTGGGGGCGAAGGCGGGCTCCGGCGCCATGCCGGGGGGCGCCAGGAGGTTCAGCGACTCCGGGTCTCGTGAGGCAGGGCCGCCCTGGCCTCGTGCGGCTTCGGGCCTGAACGCCAGCCACAGCATCAGCAGGACCCCTGGGTATCGACGCATCACTGCCCCCCTGCGCGGTGGAACCACCCGACAGCCCCGGAGGGTAGCAGCGCGCGCGCCGCCCCACCGGGCCGCCGGCCACGCGGAGCCCGCCTGCCCTCCAGCACACGCTCGCGTGCGACCCGGGGCCCGTTGCGTGGCGCGTTGACGGCCGCGGGACGCGTCTGGTCTATTCGTCCCACGGGTGCCGAGGGGTGCCCGCCGCCCGGAAAGACGACGTCACCCTCGCCGCACCCGCTGTCGCCAGGCTCCTGATGCAGTCCTTCCACGGTCCCCCAACGGGTGAGGGCCAGCACCGGAGGATTCGTCATGGGAACCGGCAGCACCCTCCCCGTCACGCTTCATGAATACAAGGTCCGCGCGTCCCTGCTCATCAAGGACCTGGACGCGTCCGACACCGCCCGCGCCACGCGCGCCGCGGAGCGCATGCGCGCCCTGCCCTTCTTCGCGGCCCTGTCCCTGGGCGAGGTGCTCGCGCGCCGGGACACCGTGCGGCACAAGCACGGGCTGGCCGTCGTCGCGCGGGAAGCCGGCCACGCCACCTGGGCCGACCTGAAGCAGGCCCTGGAGGACGGTGCGCGGCGGCTGGACACGCGCGCCTTCTTCCGGAAGGTCCAGGCCGTGTTCCTCAACCGGTGGTTCTCCACCTACGAGGAGGCCGCGCGTTCGCTGGAAGCACAAGGGGGCTTCCTCTTCCCGTTCCGCGCGCAGTGCTTCGTCTGCGAGGCCGACTTCCTCCAGGCGCTGGGCGTCAACCCGCGGGACGCGGACTGGGAGCGGATGGGCCGGGACTGGGTGCGCCCTCGCGACCGCGCCGCGAAGGAGCGGCTGGAGGCGAAGCTCGTCGCGCTGGGCTACGGAGGCGACCATGGCGTCCGGTGAGGACTCGCGCGCGTCCCGCGCCGAGCGCAAGCGCGCGTACAAGGAAGCGGACGTGCCCATGGGCATCTACGCCATCCGCTGCCACGCCAACGGCAAGCTCTTCGTGCACCACGCCCTCAACCTGACGGCGATGTTCAACCGCCTCCGGTTCGAGTTCGCCCAGCGCATGCACCGCGTCCCCGAGCTGCAGGCGGACTGGGAGCGCTACGGCGAGGCGGCCTTCTCCTTCGAGGTGCTGGACACGCTGCCGCCCCGCGAGGAGCCCGGCGGACCTCCGCCCCTGGAGGAGCTGAAGGTGCTGGAGGAGATGTGGCTGGAGCGCCTGAGGCCCTACGGCGACGCCGGCTACAACGCGCTGCCCAGAACCTGACACGCGGGGTTCCACCGGCCTTCGCGCCCAGGCGAACCGCCGTGCCGGGTGCCCCGGCGCGGCGGGACGTGCGAGGATGGGGCCTCTCATGAGCACGAGCGCCGCCCCCATCCTCGGCATTGACTTCGGGACCACCAACACCTCGGCGGCCTTCTTCGACAAGGCGAACAAGCTGCGCGTGGTGCCCATCGCGGAGAAGAGCCTCACCCTGCCCTCCATCGCGTGGTTCCACGCGGGCGACAAGGCCATCGTCGGCCCCGCGGCGCGGCGGCAGATCATTGACGACCCGCGCCACACCGTCTTCGGCGCCAAGCGCTTCCTGGGCCGCCGCTTCCAGTCCGAATACGTGGCGCGCCACCGCGACCGCTTCGCCTTCGAGCTGGTGGAGGGCGCGGACGGCTACACCGCCGTGCAGGTGTACGGGAAGGTGACGCCGCTCATCGACGTGGCGCACTTCATCCTCAAGCACATCAACACCCTGGCCACGCACGCGGCCGGAGCGAAGTTCGAGGAGTGCGTGCTCACCGTGCCCGCGCACGCCAACATCCGCCAGCGCGAGGCCATCCGCCACGCCGCGGAGAAGGCGGGCCTGCGCGTGCGCGCCATCGTCAACGAGCCCACCGCCGCGGCGCTCTACTACGCCAACCTGCGCAACCCCGAGCAGACGGTGATGGTGTTCGACCTGGGCGGCGGCACCTTCGACGTCACCCTCATGTCCGTGCAGAACCGCGTGGTGAAGGTGCTGGCCACCGGCGGCGACGCGTTCCTGGGCGGCGCCAACTTCGACGAGGCCATCGTGGAGGCGCTGGTGGAGGACTTCCGCCAGCAGCAGGGCATCGACCTGCGGGACAACAAGGTCGTGATGCAGCGGCTCGTCTTCGCCGCCGAGTCCGCGAAGATGGCGCTCTCCAGCGGCACGTCCGTCCCCATCCGCATCCCCTGCATCACGCAGAAGGACGGCGCCTTCGTGGACTTCAACGTCACGCTCACCCGCGAGCGGATGGAGGCCATGGTGTTCCAGCTCATCGAGCGCACCGCCGCCGCGTGCGACGACGTGCTGGAGAAGGCGGGCCTGAAGCCGGACGCCATCGACGAGCTGGTGATGGTGGGCGGCCAGACGCGCATGCCCGCCATCCGCAAGCGCCTCTCCCACTTCAAGAAGCTGTCGTCGGACAAGGAGGTGCACCCGGAGCTGGGCGTGGCCGTGGGCGCGGCCATCCTGGGGCGCAACCTGGCGCGCGGCATCAGCGGCCTGTCAGACGTGGTGCCCATGCCCATTGGCGCCATGGTGCCCGGCGGCGGCCAGCACGAGGTGCTCCCCGCCAACACGCCCGTGCCCGGCACGCGCACCGTGGACCTGGAGCTGCCGCCCTGGCCCGGCCCGGTGCCGGTGGCGCTGTTCGAAGCGCTGGACCGCACCACCGTGGAGCGCGAGCTGCTGGGGACCGTGCGCATCGAACCGGACTGGCGCGTGGCCCACCCGGGCCCCACCACGCTGGAGCTGCGCATGGGGCCGGACTTCGCCCTCACCGCCAGCCTCGTCGCGAAGGACGGGCACCGGCAGCCGCTCACCATCAGCGACCCGAACGCGCCCCAGCGGGCTTGAACGCGGCAGCCCGCGGCGCGGGCCGTCACCGCACGGTGCGCTTGAGCTGCTCCAGGAGCTGGCGGCTCTCCTCCAGCGCCTCCTGGCAGTGGGCGACGAGCGGCTCCAGCCCCTCCAGCACCCGGGCGTCCGCGCGCTGCTCGATGTCCCAGCACAGCGACTCCAGCGTGGCCGCCCCGAAGTAGGCCGCGTTGGACTTGAGCGTGTGCGCGGCGCGCGCCAGGTTCTCCAGCTCGCCGCGCGCGAGCGCGCCCCGCGCGTCGTCCATCAGCCGGGGCATGCTCTCCAGCGCGGTGTCCACCAGCTCCGGGAGCATCCGCTCCACCTGCCCGTCCAACGACTGCCACAGCCTGTCCAGCGCGCCCGCCTCCAGCCCCCGGATGCGCGGGACGCCCAGGCGGGGGGCCTCCGGGACGCAGGCGATGGGGGCGGCACCGGGCTCGCGCGGCAGGCGCTCCCAGGCGCGGCGCAGCGCGGAGATGAGCTCCTCCACGCGGATGGGCTTGCTGAGGAAGTCATCCATGCCCGCGTCCAGGCACTCGCGCCGGTCCGCCGTCATCGCGTTGGCCGTCATGGCGATGACCCACGGCTGCTCGCTCATGGGCACGTCCTTGCGCAGCTGGCGCGTCGTCTCCAGGCCGTCCAGCTCCGGCATCTGGACGTCCATCAGCACGACGTCGTAGCGGCTGCGCGCCAGCAGGTGGAGCCCCTCGCGGCCGTTGTTCGCGGTCTCCGCCGGGTAGCCCAGCCGGTCCAGCACCAGCAGCGCCAGCTTCTGGTTGGTGGGGTTGTCCTCCACCAGCAGGATGCGCAGCGGCATCTGCTCGCCGGGGCGCGTGTTGAACACGGAGCGCTCGCGCGTGGCGGGCGCGGGGGCGGGCGGCAGGGGCCGGGCGGAGATGAGGTCCTGGGCCAGGCACGTCATCCAGCGCGTCGTGCAACTGCGACGCCTTCACCGGCCGGGGCAGCACCGCGGTGAAGAGGCCCGGCGGCTGCGCGTCGCGCTGGTCATACGACGTGAGCAGCAAGAGGGGCAGCTCGCGCGCGTCGCGCTGCTGGCGGATGTTCGCCGCCAGCGTGGGGCCGTCCATCAGCGGCATGCGGTGGTCCAGGATGGCCAGGTCGAAGCGGGCCCCGGACTCCAGCTTCGACAGCGCCTCCGCGCCGGAGCCCACCTCCACGATGGCCATGCCCCACGCGGCCAGCTGGCGGCCCAGCAGCTTGCGGTTGATGGCGTTGTCGTCCACCACCAGCACGCGCCGGCCGTGCAGCTTCAGCGCGTCCGGGCGCAGGGCCTCCGCGCTGCGCGGGGCCTCGCGCGCCTGGAAGGTGAAGTGGAACGTGGCGCCCCGGCCCGGGACGCCCTCGCTCTCCATCCACAGCCGCCCGCCCATCGCCTCCACCAGCCGCTTGCTGATGGCCAGCCCCAGGCCCGTGCCGCCGTAGCGGCGCGACACGGACTCGTTCAGCTGGTTGAAGGGCTGGAACAGGCCGCCGCGCGCGGCCTCCGTGATGCCCAGGCCGGTGTCCTGCACCGCGAAGTGCAGCTCGAAGAGGCCGCCCGGCGCCAGCGGCTGGCGCGGGGTGTCCACGGAGATGGACACGCCGCCGCGCTCGGTGAACTTCACCGCGTTGCCCACCAGGTTGAGCAGCACCTGCCGCAGGCGCGCGCCGTCGCCCACCACGGTGACGGGCGTCTCGTCGGTGACGTGGTAGCCCAGGTCCAGGGACTTCTCGCTCGCGCGCATGGCGAGCAGGTCCAGCACGGACTCCACGCACTGGCGCAGGTTGAAGGGCTGCTGCTCCAGTTCGACCCGGCCGGCTTCGATCTTGGAGAAGTCCAGCATGTCGTTGAGCAGCCCCAGCAGCGCGTCGCCGCTCTGGCGGATGGTGGACGCGAAGTCGCGCTGCTCGGGCGTGAGCGCCGTGTCCATCAGGAGCCCCGCCATGCCGATGATGGCGTTCATCGGCGTGCGGATTTCGTGGCTCACCGTGGCCAGGAACAGGCTCTTGGCCTGGTTGGCGTGCTCGGCGGCCTGGCGCGCCCGCTGGAGGTCGGTGACGTCGTGGTAGATGGCGATGAAGCCCATGGAGTGGCCGGCCACCGTCACCGGCAGGGCGCGCAGCTCCACGTCCACCACCGTGCCGTCCTTGCGCACGCGCCGGGTGACGACGTGCACGCGGTCCTTGCGCAGCACCTCGCGCGACGTCTCCTCGGCCTCCGGACGGATGCCGTCCGCGTTGGCCACCAGCTTGAGGATGTTGCGCCCCAGCGCCTCCTGCGGCGTGTAGCCGAAGAGCCGCTCCGCGGCGGGGTTCCAGGTCATCACCTCGAAGGCGCGGCTGATGGTGATGATGGCCACCGGGCTGTGGCGCACCACCGCCTCGAAGAACTCCTTCTGCTGCCGGAGGATGGACTCGGCCGCCTGGGCGGCGTCCATGCCCCGGAGCAGCAGCATCCAGCCCCCGTCCTGCGGCACGGCCAGCACGCGCACCGGGTGCACCGGGCCCACGTGACACTCCGACTCATGGGGAGCGCCGCCCGGAGAGGCGACCTGGGGGGGCGTCCAGCCCGGCAGCAAGGCCCGCACCGGCTGCCCCATCCACAGGTCGCGGGCCCCAGCAGCGCCTCCGCGGCGCGGTTCACGGCCACGACCCGCAGGGTCGGGTCCAGGACGAGCACGCCGTCTCGCGTGTGCTCGAACAGGGCCGGATACGCGCTGGGTGGCAGTTCGGGCAACCTTCCCCCTCCGTTCAAGAACTGTAGGTCAGTCCAGGCGCCAGTTCCATGTCATCCACGGAAAACCATGGAGGTGGGCAGGCGCAGGCCTTTTGACGGCGCTTCGGGGACGGTGATTCAGGGGGTTGGAGTGCTTGCCTGGCCATGGACACGGCCGGGATGTTTCGGTTTGTTTTCACCTGGCGGTGGGAGGTCTCCCAGGGCGCTGGCGAGGACGCCCCAGGCGAGGCGTGAGCGGAGCCAGCGGCCGGGCGGCCCCGGTGCGGCACGGCCCTGTCGGAGGACGTCATGGCCCGAATCCTAGAGGGCTTTTTCCAGGGGTCCCAGGAAGTGTCCGCGGCCGCCGCGCCACTGTTTCAGGGGAGACGGCCAACCAGCCCCCTGCCCTATTGGCCGCGGGAGGGACCGCCTGCCCGGAATCAACGGCGGGCCCTGGGCAGTGCGTCGCTCGGGCGACCTAGCTTTCTTTCGAACACATGGAAGAGAGAGCCGTGCCCGACACGACGACCCCGCCCCTGATTCTCATCATCGATGACGAGCCGGAGCTGGAAGTGCTGGCCCGGTACCTCGAGCTCGAAGGCTACTCCGTCCTGACGGCGTCCAATGGCGAGGAGGGCCTGCTGGCGCTGGCCTCCTGCCGCAAGCCCTGCATCGTCCTGCTGGATTTGATGATGCCGGTGATGGACGGCTACGGCTTCCTCCGGCGCCTGCACGACGATGCGACCCTCTGCGGACTGCCCGTCTTCGTGCTCACGGCCAGCTTCCAGACGGAGCGGATGTCCGGCGTCGTCGGGCTTCTGCGCAAGCCCCTGCACATGGAGTTGCTGCTGGAGGCGGTCGCGCCGTACTGCCCGCCTCCGGGCGAAGAGGAGACCTCCACGGCGGGTTAGCGGGCCAGCTCAGGCCGCGATGCGGGCCACGCACTCCGGGCTGTCGTTGGCGGGGGAGTTCACCCCGCGCGCCACTTCGTAAACGTCCAGCGGCGCTTCCGGCGCGGGCACGAGCAGCGGCAGGAGGACGGACGCCTCCTGGGGCTCCGGGCGCAGCCACACCGACTGGCCTTCCGGCGACAGGATGACGGGCATCCGGTCGTGGATGGGCGCCATCAGCGCGTTGGGGCCGGTGGTGATGATGGTGCAGGTGCGCAGCACCTCGCCGGTGTCCGGCGCCGTCCACTCCTCCCAGAGCCCCGCCAGCGCCAGGGGCTTCCCGTCGCGGTGGTGGAAGAAGTACGGCGTCTTGGGCTTCGTGGACTGCTTCCACTCATACCAGCCGTCCACCACCACCAGGCACCGCCTGCGCTTCAACGCGGAGCGGAAGCTGGGCTTCTCCGCCACCGTCTCACCGCGCGCGTTGATGAGCTTGTTGCCGATGGACGCGTCCTTCGCCCAGGACGGGATGAGCCCCCAGCGGAACACGTCCAAGAGCCGCGCGCCGTCGTTGGGCACCACGGGCAACAGCTGCGTGGGACAGAGGTTGAAGCGCTCGCGCTCCAGCGTCGCGCGCGCGCCCGCGAGCTCCAGCTCGGCGACGAGCTGCGCGGGAGAGGTCCGGACGGTGACTCGGCCACACATGGGCCCAAGCGTAGCGCCCGGCGGCCGGGCCCGCACCTTCCGGTCGCCCGGCCGGTGGGGGACCGGGCCCCCGCGCCCGGTCCCCGCGCGGGCTACTGGAACAGCCGCCAGCGGGACTCCTTCGGGGCTCCCGCGGGAAGCACGACGGGCGCTTCCCAGGTGATGTGGTACTCGGTGTCCAGCAGGCCCAGCTTGCGCCCCTGGACGCGGGGGTTGCGCGCCCCCACCATGGAGAGCACCTCGCGCAGGACGCCCTCGTGGTACGCCGCCGGCATGAAGTCGCGCCGCATGACGAACAGCGCGTCCCCCGCCCCCTTCCAGTCGACGGAGCGCTCCCCGTAGCTCACCGCCATCTGGTAGCCGGACGGCAGGTTCGTCACCAGCTTGCGCGCGTCCCCCGCGGCCAGGAGCAGGAAGGTGCGCCCCACCGCGGACTCCAGGAAGCTGCGCGTGGCCTGCATGCCCATCTGCCGCAGCGCCTCGTCGAACCCGCCCCACCGTGGCGCCAGCTGGCGCGCCGCCACCTGCGACAGCTTGAGGAAGCTGGCCACCGGGTAGTTGAAGAAGCCCACGAAGCGGCGCTCGTCGGTGACGGCCCGGCACGCGGCCACCGCCTCCTCGCCGGCCCCGGTGCGCACCGACTCCAGCACCCCCAGGAAGAACATGCCCCGGGCGGTGTCCAGCTCCGTCGCCGCCATCCGCCGCACCGCCCAGTCCGCATCCACCGAGCCTGCCTCCGGGAACGGCTTCGCCTGTGCCTGCATGTGCACCCTCCATGTCCGCGTGGGCCCACGCCCCACGGCGATTCGCCAACCTGCCGCTGCACTCTCTTCAGGGATGCGCCACCACCCCGGTCGCATGGAGAGACGCGTCCGGGAAGAGGACCGTGAAGCGCGAGCCATGGCCGAAGTCGCTCTCCGCCTGGATGCGCGCGCCGTGGCCCTGCACCAGGCGCTTCACGATGGCGAGCCCCAGCCCCGTGCCGCGCAGCTTGGTGGTGAACATGGGCTCGAAGATGCGCTCCAGGAGCGGCGCGGGGATGCCCGGCCCGTCGTCCGTCACGCGCAGGCTCCAGCCCCCCTCGCCCCGCGCGTCGGCGTGCACGCAGACCGTCCCGGTGCGCTCCGGCGGGATGGCCTCCACCGCGTTCTGGATGAGGTTGATCAGCACCTGGCGGAACTGCTCGCGGTCCAGGTCCGGCACCGGCAGCCCGTCCGGCACCTGGTTGTTCACGCGCACGCCCTCGCGCCGGGGCACCACGCTGATGGCCTCCTCCACCAGCGGCCTGAGCGGACAGGGCGTGCGGCGCGGGGGCCGGCCCTTCGCGTAGTCCAGCAGGTCGGAGATGATGACCGAGCACGCCTGCAACTCCCGGTCGATGATGTCCAGGAAGCGCGGGATGCGCGGGTCGGACGGATAGGCCTCCGCCTTGCGCAGCCGGCGCAGGACGAACGCGTGCGCGGTCCTCGCGGCCGCCAGCGGGTTGCGCAGCTCGTGGCTGACGCTCGCGGTGAGCTGCCCCAGCGACGCCAGCCGCTCCATCCGCTCCGCGTGGTCGCGGAAGGCGTGCACCTCGCGCACGGCGGCGTCCAGCTGCCCCGCCCGCAGCGCCAGCTCCTCTTCACTGGCGGCCTCCGCCAGGGCCTGGCGCCCGGCCCGCTCCCCCAGCTCGCGCAGCGCGTCCCGGCAGGCGACGAGCAGCACCGCGTCGATGACGGCCACCCAGAAGGCGTGCTCCAGGAAGCGCCACCACTCCGGGTGCAGCTGGCCGTAGACGGACTCCGGCCACAGCGCGCCCCGCATGCAGTGGTCCACGACGATGGCCAGGCTGGCGGTGAGCAGCACCTTCGGGTCCCGGTAGAAGGACAGCACCGCCAGCGACCCGAAGATGTGGAAGTGCGTCTCGATGCGGCCCCCCGTCAGGTGGATGAGCAGCGCGGACCAGAGCATCTGGCTCACCGCCACCACCTGCCGCGTCACCGCCTCCCCCGGGCGCAGGCGCGTGAGCATCACCGGGAACACGCTCAACGCCGCGCCCAGCAGCACCGCCGTCTGCACGTGCAGGTGCAGCGCGCGCACCTTGCCCTCCCAGCCATGGGGAGACACGAACACCGCCACCAGCACCGCGGCCACCCACTGCCCCAGCATCAGCCAGGTGAACAGGCCATCCACCCGCTTGCGAGAGTCACGCAGCTGCAATGCCAGCAGCGCCGCCGCCCGTCCTTCCAGACCTGGAGAGACCTTCACCGGCGCATGAAAGGAAAAGGCTGGCATGGACGAAGTCATCTCTTCACCCGACCGGAATGGTGGCGGAAGCGATTAACCCTGTAAAATACGAACTACACGGAAGTCGCTGGACCCACCATGCTGCCCGAGGGCACGAGGAGTGCCCTCGCCTGAACACTGCCGGCTCCCACCCAAGCCGACGGTGTGAGACAGAGCCAGGGTGGCTCCATCCCGTGCATTCGCAGCCAACAATGACATCCCAGCCATCCCCGCGTCCATGGAGCCGGGCGCATCCGGGACCGGAGTACGAGGCCCGCGCTCACGTCTGTCCAATGGGAGCGCCCCGGGTCTCAAGGGGGCACAGGGGCCAGCGGCGTACACGCCCCGCGGGGCAGTGTCAGGAGGCGGCAGCCTGGGGCTGCCGGGGCGCTTCGAGCGTGGCGTCGGTGTCGCCCCGGGGCAGCTCGCGGGCGGCGGGGATGAAGGTCATGGCGCGCTCGGCGAGCGCGGTGATGGTGAGAGAGGGATTGACGCCCGGGTTGGCGGAGATGGCCGCGCCATCCACCACATACAGCCCTTCATAGCCATACAAGCGGTGGCGCGAGTCGATGGCGCCTGTCCTTGGGGAGTCCCCCATGCACGCGCCGCCCAGGATGTGCGCGGTGGTGGGGATGCCCATGAGCGTCTCACTGACCATGGTCATGGGGTAGCCATCCAGCTTGTCCGACACGCGCTTCGCCAGGTCGAAGGCCTCCGGCATGTTCGCGGTGGGCGCGGGGCCCTCCTGCAGGCCGGTGGTGAGGCCGGAGCGGAAGCCGGTGGTGAGCGCGCGGCCGCGGCGCATGCGCAGGTGGCCCTCCATGGTGCGCATGTACAGGAGGATCATCGTGCGGCGCGCGAAGTCCGGGACGAACCACGCCTGGAGGAAGCGCAGGGGCTTTCGCGCGAGCAGCCCCACCAGGCGGGCCACGCGCGTCCACGCGGTGGCGCCGGGGACGTGGGGGGCCATGAGCAGGCGGAAGAAGCCGGAGCCCTCCGGGTAGCGCACGGGCTCCAGGTGCGAGTGCTCGTCGGTGTGGAGGATGGAGCCGATGGCGATGCCCCGGGACAGGTCGCGGTCCTTCTGCTGCTTGCCGCTGACGATGCCGATGAGCGCCTCGGAGTTGGTGCGCACGCCGTCGCCCACGCGCTCGGAGAGGTGGGGCAGGCCGTCCTTCGCGTCCTTGAGCTTGAGCAAGAGGTCCAGGGTGCCCAGCACGCCGCCCGCGAAGATGACGTGCTTCGCGGTGAAGCGGCGCGTCTTCCTGAAGAGGCCGGTGCCCTGCTTCGCCGTCACCTCGTAGCCATCGCCGCCGGGCAGGGGGCGCACCCACGTCACCTCCGTGTCCGCGTGGAGGGTGAGGCCGCGCTTCTCCGCGAAGTAGAGGTAGTTCTTGTCCAGCGTGTTCTTGGCGTTGTTGCGGCAGCCCAGCATGCAGCCGCCGCACGCGTTGCAGCCGGTGCGGTCCGGGCCCTCGCCGTTGAAGTAGGGGTCCTTCACGGTGACGCCGGGCTCGCCGAAGTAGATGGCCACGGTGGTGGGCTGGAAGTCCGGGCGGCCCAGGTCCTGGCCCACCTCCTTGAGCACCTGGTCGGGGAAGGTGTTGAGCGGGTTGACGGTGGCGCCCAGCATGCGGCGCGCGGTCGCGTAGTGCGGCGCGAGCTCCTGCTTCCACGGCGCCAGGTGGCCCCAGGAGGCGGCGTCGAAGAAGTCGTCCTTCGGGATGGGCAGCGTGTTCGCGTAGACGAGCGAGCCGCCGCCCACGCCGACGCCGGACAGCACGGTGACGTGGCGGAAGAAGGTCATCTTGAAGAGGCCGCGCCACCCGAGCTGGGGCATCCACAGCCAGCGCTTCAGGTTCCAGTTGGATTTGGGGAAGTCCTGGCCCTGGAGGCGCCGGCCCTTCTCCAGCATCACCACGCGGTAGCCCTTCTCGACGAGCCGCAACGCGCTGACGCTGCCGCCAAACCCCGAGCCGATGATGAGCCAGTCGCAGTCCATGACGTCCTCCCCATTCCCGGGGCGCGAGTCCCCGCGCCCGGGAGGTCCGCACTCTATGCCACGAGCGCGGGCCGTCCTCGCGGGACCTGTCGCGCGCCCTCAGGAGCGGGAAGGCGCGGCCTGGCGCTTCGTGGCCTGCTTCCTCGCCCGGCGTGCGGCGGGCGTGTTGGCGACGAACTGGCGGCCCGCTCGCGAGCCCGCGCGCTTGCGGCGCTCCGTGGCCTTCTTCTGGGCCGGGCTCAGGTGGGCCCAGGCCTTCTTGGGGAGATAACGCGCGGTGGTCTTCCCATGGCGGGCGCGGGTGCCGCCGTCCTGGGTGCCCCACTCCTCCTTCGTCCAGGAGGACAGGTGGCGCTGCGCGGTGCCACGCCCGCCCCTGTAGCCGCCGCCGGCCTTCTTGTACTCGGTGGCGAGGAGCTGGGCCTTGCGCGCGCTCCACTGGCCGGCGCGGCCGCCCTTGTCGCCCTTCAGGATGCGCTTCTTGAGGCGCTCGCGGAGCGCGGGGTTCGTATACCGGCCGCTGGCGCTGGCGGACGCGTGACTCTTGCGGGCCGCGCGCTTCGCGGGCGTGGCGGCGTGTTCGCGGCGGGGCGCGGCGTGGGTCTTCCGGCGGCTGGCCATGAGGCCTCCTTTGCTTGGGACAAAGGTACGGATGCCCGCACGGGGTGCCTTTCGGGCCCCGCCGCCTGCTTGCAGCCAGGAGCTACGTGGGCGCGGCGCCGGGCTCGCGGGGGCGGAACAGCGTGCACGCGCGCACCGGCTGGGGCGCGTACTTCTGGGGCAGCAGCGGGCACATGATGAAGGTGGAGGTCCGCGTCTCGACGTAGCGGGGCGGCGCGGCGCAGCGATGGCAGAGGCTGTCCGGGAACGGCAGCGGGACCGGGGGCGGCGTCATGGCAGTGCACAGCATCGCACGGGCCCGGGAGGAAAGGCGGGTGCGGGCCGCGCGCGCTCCCTAGATTGCGGGCCATGCACGTCGCTGACGCCCACGTCGAACCCTACCGGCTGCGCCTGTCCGGCCGGCACGCCGTCCTGGAGGTGTCGTGTCCGCTGCCCGGGGTGCTGCGGCTGCGGCACGCGCCGGTGTCGTCGGAGGTCGGCTTCCTCCATCCCGAGCTGCCCGGCAAGCGTTCCTGGTCCGTGGTCGCGGAAGGGGGCCAGGCGCTGACGGTGGAGCGCGACGGCGACCGCGTGCGCGTGGCGGCCGAGGGCGTGTCCCTGGAGGTGGACGCGGAGTCGGGGACGTGGCGCTTCCGGGACGCGCAGGGGCGGGAGCTGGCGCGCTGCGTGGACGTGTCCGGTGAGCTGCACGCCGCGTATCCGATGAGCCGTCAGCGCGCGCGGCTGGCCTTGAGGGCGTCTCCAGGGGAGCGCTACCTGGGGTTCGGCGAGAAGGTGGGGCCGCTGGACAAGCGCGGCATGCACTTCACGTTCTGGAACACGGACGTGGTGCCGCACCACCCGGACACGGATCCGCTCTACCAGTCCATCCCGTTCTTCGTGGGCCTGCGCGACGGCGTGGCGTGGGGCTTCTTCCTGGACGAGTCCTGGCGCTCGGAGGTGGACGTGGCGCTCGCGGACGCGTCGCGGGTGGCGTGGGAGTCGTGGGGGCCGGAGCTGGACTGCTACCTGTTCGCGGGGCCCCTGCCCGCGGACGTGGTGAGCCGGTACGCGGCGCTGACAGGGCGGCCGCCCCTGCCCCCGCTGTGGAGCCTGGGCGCGCAGCAGAGCCGCTGGGGCTACGAGAACGCGGACGACATCCGGGGCGTCATCCAGGGCTACCGGCAGCGGGGCCTGCCGCTGGACTGCGTGTATCTCGATATCGACTACATGGATGGGTACAAGGTCTGGACCTGGGACGGGGCGCGCTACCCGGATCCCGCGGGCCTGGTGCGCGAGGCGGCGGCGCAGGGCGTGCGGCTGGTGCCCATCATCGACCCGGCCTTGAAGCTGGAGGCGGGCTGGAGCGTGTACGAGGAGGCGAAGGCGCGCGACTACCTGGTGCGCTACGACCGGGGCGGCGTGCTGGTGGGCGAGGTGTGGCCCCGGCCCGCGGTGTTCCCGGACCTGACCCGGCCGGAGGTGCAGCGCTGGTGGGGTGGCCTGCACCGCGACTTCGTGGCGCTGGGCATGGCGGGGTTCTGGAACGACATGAACGAGCCGTCGTGCTTCGCGGTGCAGCCGGACGTGGGCATCCTCACGCTGACGAGCGAGCGCTCGGAGGGCGTGGGCAAGGTGGAGGGCAACACGCTGCCGTACGACGCGCGCCACGGGGACAAGCGGCACCTGGAGGTGCACAACGTCTACGCGCTGGGCATGGCGAAGGGCGCGTTCGAATCGCTGCGCGAGCTGCGTCCGGAGGCGCGGCCGTTCCTGCTGACGCGGGCGGGCTTCGCGGGCATCCAGCGGTACTCTGCGGTGTGGACGGGGGACAACTCCAGCCACTGGACGCAACTGGAGACGTCGTTGCCCATGTTGATGGGCCTGGGACTGGCGGCGGTGGCGTTCACGGGGGTGGACATCCCGGGCTTCATCGGCCGGGCCACTGGCGAGCTGCTGGTGCGCTGGATGCAGACGGGCACGTTCTACCCGCTGATGCGCAACCACGCGGGCAAGGGCACGTCGCCGCAGGAGCCATGGCGGTACGGAGAGCCGTACCTGTCTCTGGCGCGAGCGGCGCTGGAGCGGAGGTACCGGCTGTTGCCCACGCTGTACACGCTGATGCACGAGGCGTCGGAGACAGGGATTGCGCCGCTGAGGCCGCTGCTGATGGAGGCCCCCGGGGACGCGGAGGCGGCGGGCGCGTTTGATCAGTTCCTGTTCGGGAAGGACCTGCTGGTGGCGCCGGTGGTGCGGCCCGGACAGACGAAGCGGCTGGCGTACTTGCCGGCGGGCGCGTGGCTGGAGTGGCCGGGGCTGGAGCGGACGGGAGCGGTGCGCGAGGGAGGACAGCACGTCATCGCGGAAGGGCCCCTGGACACGGTGCCGGTGTGGCTGCGCGCGGGAGGCGCGGTGGCGCTGACACGGCCCGCGATGCACACCACGGACGCGAACTGGAAGCACCTGGAGTGGCACGTGCACGCGGCGCCGGAGGTGCACGGCCGGCTCTACGAGGACGCGGGGGATGGGTACGGCGAGTCACGGCTCACGGTGCTGCGCGGCGGCGTGACGGGCGGAGTGCTGCGATTGGAGCGGAGCGAGACGGGAGCGCTGCCGCGTGCCCGGACGGAGGAGACGATCCGTGTGTATGGCTTGAAGTCCGTGCGACAGGTGACGGGAGCGCGGGCACACCGTTTCGACAACGGTGTGCTGGAGCTCCAGGTCGCCGCGGACTGGACGCGACTGGACGTGGCGCCGTAGGTCAGAGGACGGGGAGTTCCTTGAACACGACGCCTTCGAATTCGAAGCGGTTCACGGCGTCCACGAAGCGCTCCGTGGCGATGATGATGGTCGTGTAGTCCGTCAGCCGGAACAGGTCGAGGTCGCCGGTGAGGGTGCGCCCGTCGAGGATGGGCGCGTCTGGATAGCCGCCCCCCTGTCGTCCACACCGTTCACAGGGGCGTTCCCGTCCGCCAGGAAAACAGCTGTCATGCAGACGTCCTCGGCAATGGATTTCGATCTCTCGTAAATCCACCTCGGTCTTGCCCCGGAAGCGCAGGTCCATCTTGCTGGCGCGAAGGGCAATGCCTGCCCTACGCAGTTGGTCCACGGCCTCACTCCGCATCACCAGGGTCCAAGGACTCGAAAGATCGAGGGCACTCCATTTGCCCGAGGCCTTTCCGCTGAGGGGCCCGAATTCGGAACCTGGACGCAGTGGTGCCTCGAAGGGTACCTGGGCCCTGAGCAGATCACGCAGCCGCTCGTACTCCTCGAGTGATACTTGTCTTGCCTCCTCAAGCTCTCGCCTGAGGCTCCAGCCAGAGAGATCCACGGAGGGATAGGCCTCTCCCAGTCCACCAGGACTGGCCTGACACACAGGACACAGCCCGCCCGGCAATCCCCAGCGGTGCGCTCCATCAATGAAGCTGGTGAAGCGCGGGCCTTCCGCAGCATTCACTTCAAAGAACCTCACGGTTCCTCCCGGCGGCTAGCGAAGCTGGTAGTAGGAAACAATGGGACCCATGATGTTGAAGTCAACGATCATCCGAGCCAGTTGATCCTGGATCTCCTTCGGTGTCGCATTCGCGTTCTTGCGAGCGAAGTCACGCCACGCCTGATTCCATGGACCGCCCCGTCCTCCCGGCCCATGGATTCGCACGTGCTCCGCGCGGGGAATCACCATCGTGAAGTCATGCACGTTGATTTTTCCCTGTCGCCAGAAGAACAGCGCGAGATCCGCAGCCTGCGGATAGAGGTGATGCTTAACCCATCCGGAGCCCGAGGGCTTCCTGCCATCCGGCGGCGGAGTCGGAGCGGGATGGTTGTACCAGCGGATGACGAAGATGGCCTCGCGGTCGCCCGGAAGCGACTGCGCACTGCCCCAGTTGCGCCTGGGTCCCGAACCGGGCGCCGCCGACGACACGGGAGGCCGGATGCCTCCCCGCGCCAGCAACACACCGGTGTCCTCGCAGCGATAGAGGCCACAGAGGTCATCCGCGCAGACCAGTGCCACGCACCGGTCGTCGCCCTCGCAGGCGTGGTCCTCCTCCGCCGCGCTCCAGTCCTCCAGCGCCGGCAGGGGCGCGGATGCGCAACCTGCCAGCAACATGCACAAGCCGAGCGTGAAGAGCCTCGCCAACCTTCGGCTCACCACAAGGGCGCCATGTTCTCCACGTACTTGAAGCCCGTGCCCGTGTTGAACACGACCACGGTCTCCTCCGGCTTCACGTCCCCGGCCGCTTGCAGCTTCTTGAGCGCCGCCACGCACGCGCCACCCTCCGGCGCCACGAACAGCCCTTCCGCCGCGCGAGGTCCTTCGTGCCCTGGACGATCTCCTCCTCCGTCACCGACACCGCCGTGCCGTGGCTGTCCTTCACCGCGCGCAGGATGAGGAAGTCCCCCAGCGCCTTGGGCACCCGCAGGCCGTGCGCGTGTGTCGTCGCCCCCTGCCACATGGGCGCGTCCGGCTTGCCCTCCGCGTGCGCCTTCACGATGGGCGCGCAGCCCTCCGCCTGCACCGCCACCATGCGCGGCCGCTTCGCGCCGATGAGCCCCATCGCCTCCATCTCCTCGAAGGCCTTCCACATCCCGATGAGCCCCGTGCCTCCGCCCGTCGGATAGAGGATGACGTCCGGCAGCGTCCACCCGAGTTGCTCCGCCAGCTCGTAGCCCATCGTCTTCTTGCCCTCGACGCGGTACGGCTCCTTCAGCGTCGCGCACTCGTACCAGCCGTGCTCCTTCGCCAGCCCCGCGCACACCCGGCCCGCGTCGGAGATGAGCCCGTCCACCGTCTCCACATGCGCGCCGTACGCCCGCGTCTCCATCAGGAACAGCGCCGCGATGTCCTTCGGCACGAAGACGTGCGCCTCCAGCCCGCCCCGCGCCGCGTACGCCGCCAGCGCGCTGCCCGCGTTCCCCGCGGAAGGCAGACACACCGCCTTCGCGCCCAGCGCCTTCGCCATGGACACCGCGGCGGACAGGCCTCGCGCCTTGAAGGAGCCTGTCGGATTGCCGCTCTCGTCCTTCACCAGGACCCGCTGCAATCCCAGCCACGAACCCAGCCGGGGCGCGGGGAGCAGCGGCGTGAGGCCCTCGCCCAGCGTCAGGCGGTGCGCCGGGTCGTCCACCGGCAGCACCTCGTGGTAGCGCCACATCGAGCGCTCACGCCCGGGCAGCGCTTCCTTGCGCAGCGTCTTCGCCGCGCGCTCCAGGTCGTAGCGAGCGAACAGCGGCGCCTGACAGGCCGTGCACAGGTTCCACACCTTGCCCGGCGCGAACGTCTGGTCGCACTTCGTGCATTCAAGTCGGAGGACGGACATGCCTCCGACTCTACTCAGTCCTTCAACTCCAGCCACACCGGCGCGTGGTCCGACGGCTGCTGTCCCTTGCGCTCCTCGCGGTCCACGTCACACGCCGCGAGCCGGGGCACCAGCGGCGCCGTGAGGAACAGGTGGTCGATGCGCACGCCCTTGTTCTTGGGGAACATCAGCATCCGGTAGTCCCACCAGGAGAACTTCTGCACGTCCGGGTGCAGCTTGCGGAACGCATCCGTGAGCCCGAACGCGCACACCTGCTGGAGCGCGTCCCGCTCGCGCAGGGTGAAGAGCGTCTGCCCTTCCCACTGCGCCACGTCGTACACGTCGATGGGGTCCGGCGCGATGTTCCAGTCCCCGCCCATCACCACCAGGTCGTCCGGCTTGTGGCGCGTGTCCAGGTAGCTCCGCAGGCGCCGGTACCACTCCAGCTTGTAGACGTACGCGGGCGAGTCCACCTGCTGCCCGTTGGGCGCGTAGGCGCTCACCACGCGGATGCCGTTCACCGTCGCGGAGATGAAGCGCGCGTGCGTGTCATCCACCCCGTCCGACAGGCCCCGCACCACGTCCGCAGGCTCCGTCTTCGCCAGGATGGCCACGCCGTTGTACGTCTTCTGCCCGTGCACCGCGGCGAAGTAGCCCGCCTCCTTCACCGCTTCGAAGGGGAAGTCCGCGTCGGTGCACTTGAGCTCCTGCAGACACAGCACGTCTGGCTGGGCGCTCTTCAGCCAGTTGACCAACCGCTGCTGCCGGGCCCTTACCGAGTTCACGTTCCAGGTCGCGATTCGCATGCGGCGCGGACCGTCGCACGCGGCCCACGCCCCTGCCACGCTTTTCCCCTCCCCCCTGTGGCCCCAGGGACACACCCGCGGCCCCCCCCCGAGGGGAGACCCGTTGGCACACCGGTCGCAATAGGAGGTCCCGGGCCGCCACTCCCGCGCCCGCCGCTGTCCTGAGCAGCCCCGAGGGGATTGCCATGAACCCGAAGACGCGCACCCGGTCCCGCCACCCCGCCTCCTTCCGGCGCTTCACCGTGCCGCCCGCGCTTCGCAAGGCCCTCGTCCCCGCCGCGCTCGCCGCCCTGGGGCTCGCCGCCTGGGAGGACGTCCCCCTGCCCCGCATGCTCAAGCCCTGGCTCGCCCACGCCGTGGAGGCCCGCTCCGCCCAGGCCCCTGTCGTTGCCGCCCCCACCCTGCCGCTGGAGGCCGTGGGCCACGAGCCCTCGCTGGATCGGCCT
>NZ_JBKGHJ010001059.1:0-1094 GCF_046520365.1 Corallococcus sp. 4LFB | reverse complement strand
GGTCGAGCGCTTGCGCTGCAGCGCGCACAGCTCGCCCAGCGCCGGCAGGTCATCCGGCTCCGCGCGCAGCACCTCCTGCAGCGCGTGCACGGCGAGGTCCAGGTCGAACGCCAGGTCGCGCGCGGCCACCGCGAGGCGGCGGTACTTCTGCGCCCGCTCCTTCGGCTCCACCGTCAGCCTCGCCAGCGCCGCGAGGCACCGGGTGAGCTGCGCGCCGTCGCGGCGGGCCTCGGCCAGCGCGAGCAGCGACTCCAGCGCGGGCCGGTGGTCGCCGTCCGCCTCCAGCGCGAGCGTGAGCAGCTTGTCGGCCTTGTCCGCCTGCTGGAGCTTGCCCCGGTACAGCTCGCCCGCCTCGGCCCACAGCGCGGCGCGGGCCTTCGGCTCCTCCCTGAGGGCGGCGGCCTTCTCCAGCGCCTCGGCCAGCTCCTGCGAGCGGCCGGTGACGCGGAAGTATGGAATCAGCTCATCCAGCGCGACCGCGTCACGCGGATCCAACGCGAGCGCCGCTTCCAGGTGCTCGCGCGCCCGCGCCGGGTCACCCAGCTTCGTGCGCGACAGCCGGGCCAGCGCGTGGTGGCTCTCGTGCGCGGCGTGGCGCACGCTCTCCGAGCGCGGCGCGGGGCCCGCCAGCTCCAGCGCCTGCTGGTAACCGCTCAGGCTTCCTGCAACCGGCCCAGGCCTTCGGCCACGCGCGCGGACGCGAACAGCGGCTCCGGCTCGCCGGGCAGCAGCGACACCGCCTCGCGGTAGCGCAAGAGCGCGTTCTCCGGCTGCTTCAGGCCGTCTTCCCACACCCGGCCCGCGAGCAGGTCCGCCTGTCCCACGCGGTCCAGCTCGTGGCGCGCCATGGACACTTCGCGCAGCCGGTCCAGCGCCTTCAGGGCGCGCAGGTGCTCACCGCCGCGGTGGCACAGCTCACCCAGCAGGAGCAGCGCGTCCGGTTGGTCCGGCGACAGGCGCAGCGCGGCCTCGCAGTGCAGCCGGGCCCCCGCGATGTCGTCCTCCGTCTGCGCGCACAGCCGCGCCAGGTGCACGTGCGCGTCCGCGGCCTCCAACGGATCGCGCGCCAGGGCCGCGAGCCGCCGGTACGCCCG
>NZ_JBKGHJ010001058.1:0-1095 GCF_046520365.1 Corallococcus sp. 4LFB | reverse complement strand
TGCGAGGTGACGGGCTTCGCGCAGGACGACACCGGCGTCGACGTGGAGCTGTCCGACGGCCGTGCACTGCGGGCGAAGTACCTCGTCGGGTGCGACGGAGGCCGCAGCCTCGTCCGCAAGGCGGCGGGCATCGAGTTCCCGGGGTGGGACGCGTCGGTCAGCTACCTCATCGCCGAGGTCGAGATGACCGGAGCACCGACGTTCGGCATCCGCCGGGACGAGAAGGGCACCTACGCCATGGGCCCGGCGGAGGACGGACGCGTGGGCGTCGTGCTCAGAGAGGAGCGGGTCGTCACGGGCGACGCGCCGACCCTCGAGACTCTGCGCGAGGGGCTCATCGCGCTCTACGGGACGGACCATGGCCTGCGCGGCGCCACGTACCTCTCGCGGTTCACCGACATGACGCGGCAGGCGGCGTCCTACCGGGACCGGCGGGTGCTCCTGGCCGGCGACGCGGCCCACGTGCACTCACCGATGGGCGGACAGGGGCTCAACCTGGGCGTGCAGGATGCCGTGAACCTGGGGTGGAAGCTGGCCCAGGTCGTGCGTGGCGTCTCACCGGAGAGCCTGCTCGACACGTACCAGGCCGAGCGGCACCCCGTCGCGGCCCGTGCGCTGCGCAAGACCATGGCGCAGACCGCGCTGAGCCGCGGTGACGCGCGGATGGACGCCGTGCGCGAGACGCTGACGGAGCTGCTGCGGATGGACGGTCCTCGCAAGCAGTACGCGGCGATGATGTCGGGGCTGGACATCCACTACGACCTGGGCAACGGACACCCGCTGCTCGGGCGCCGCATGCCGGACCTCGACCTGGTCACCGCCGACGGCCCGCGGCGCGTGTTCCACCTGTTGCACGACGCGCGGCCGGTGCTGCTCGACCTGGGCGAGCCCGGCACCCTTGATGTCACCCCCTGGGTGGACCGGGTTCGGAGGGTCGCTGCTCGCTGCACAGGGGAGTGGGAGCTCCCGGTGCTCGGCGTGGTCACGGCGCCCGTCGCGGTGCTGATCCGGCCGGACGGACACGTCGCGTGGGTCGGCGAGGGCACGGACCAGGGGCTGCGTGAGGCCCTGACCCGCTGGTTCGGGCCGCCTGCC
>NZ_JBKGHJ010001057.1:0-1100 GCF_046520365.1 Corallococcus sp. 4LFB | reverse complement strand
GCCCGTCGTCGTGGCCCCCGCGGGCGCGGCGCCCGCCGTCACGGCCGCCGCGGAGCGCTGAGGTCTTGAGGGCCTGCTACGGGGTCTCGGTGGGCAGGGTGAAGCGGTAGAGGACCTCCAGGTCCCCCTTGCTGAAGCCCTTGAGGACCTCGTGGTGGATCTCCTTGCGGCCGCTCAGGTACGCGAGGCCGCCGGCGGCGAAGCCCATCACGGCGAGCTCGAAGTAGACGTGCGGCCGGGGCACGCCGGTGATGCGCAGCTCCACGGTGTTGCCCTGCAGCTGCGCGGTCAGCTCGCCCTCGGTGAAGTAGCCCTTCCAGATGCCGGGGGTGAAGAGGGCGAAGCGGCGGAAGTCGTCCTTGCCGAACATCGTCTTGAGCTGGCCCTGGCCCAGCGCGTACTCGGCGGACTTGATGCCGTATTGCCAGTAGGCCTTGGTGTCGCCGCCGTAGAAGCGCTGGGTCATGGCCTCGTTGAAGCGCAGGAAGGCATCCGCCGGGATGCGCGACACGGGCATGATGAGCTGTCCGAAGATGGGGTCCCGCTTCGCCTGCTCCGCGACGAAGGCCTTCCATGCCGGTTCGCCGAAGGCCTGCACCATCATGGTCTGCCGTGCCAGGAACGCGACGCCTTTGACATCCATCCGTAAGCCTCCCACCGGCCGCTCCGGGTTCGCCGCGGACCCCGGCCGGGTCGTATCGCGCATTGTGTCTCCCAGCCCCCTCCCGGGCGATACGCATCGTGACAATTCACCGGGTCGTCCGTCGGGCCCAACACGGTGAAACCTGTCATCGCGGACACAGTGCTCCACTGAAGGTGTATCCGGGGCAGCGGGATGTCCGGTGCAGGACTAGGTTCCTGGCGGTGCGGCCCCTTGCCCTGCTCCCCAGACCCGGTCGTGCGCGCCGGGCGCTGCTCCTGTGCGCGGGCGTGCTCACGGGTGGTGTGTTCGGGCTCGTGTGGTGGGTGGACCGCTTCGGCCGGCGCGAGCACGTGGGCGCCGCGGACGCGCTGGTGGTGCTGGGCGCGCGGGTGCTGCCGGGCGTGTGCCGTCCGGTGCGCTGGTGGCGCGCGTGGAGCAGGCGGTGCGCTGGCAGGCG
>NZ_JBKGHJ010001056.1:0-1101 GCF_046520365.1 Corallococcus sp. 4LFB | reverse complement strand
CATCATCCCGCCCGCGGCCCGCGAGCGCTTCCGGACATGTACCGGAAGATCGACGCGTCCTCGGACGCGCCCCGGCGCTGGGCCCTCACCCGGCCATCCTGGAGCGGCTGGAGGTGACGTTCGGCTACGCCAGCCCCGGCCGCGCCCCGGAGCCGCGCCGGGTGCGCCCCTACGAGCTGCTCAGCCACCGCGGCCAGTGGTACCTCCAGGGCTTCTGCCACACCCGCCAGGACGCGCGCCTGTTCCGGCTGGACCGCATGGAGGACCTGGCCGTCACGGCCACCGCCTTCCAGCCCCCGCCGGACGCCCGCGCGGACGTGCCCAACCCGGCGCGCGGCGCCAGCGAGGCCTCCGTCCGGGTGCGCTTCACCCCCACGGCGGCGCCCTACGTGAAGGAGCGCTTCGGCCAGGACGCCCGCCCGCTCGCCGACGGAGGGGTGGAGGTGCGGGTGGCCGGAGACAGTGAGCGCTGGCTCACGCAGTGGGTGCTATCCTTCGGGGGAGAGGCGGAAGTGCTGGAGCCGGCGAGCGCGCGCGCCGCCGTTGCCCGAGCCGTACATGCCTCGATAGGCTCCTAGGACGACATGGCCTTCCAACTGACGATCTCCGAGGGAAAAGACGCCGGCAAGGAGTTCGTCTTCGACCAGGACTCCGTGCTCATCGGGCGCACCTCCGAGTGCGACGTGGTGCTCTACGACCCCGGCATCTCCCGCCGCCACTGCCGCATCTTCCAGGACGCGGACGGCTACGCGGTGGAGGACCAGAAGAGCGCCAACGGCACCCTGGTCAACGGCACGGCCGTGCAGAAGCAGACACTGACGGACGGCGACACGCTGACGCTGGGCCCGGTGACGTTCCTCTTCGCGCTCGCGGCGGAGGACGCGCCCACCGGCGAGGACGAGAAGCCCGCGGAGGACGGCGCCAACAGCACGCGCATCGTCTCGCTCGACTCCCTGCGCAAGCAGCGCAACAAGAAGGCCGCCGCGGCGCTCGTGCCGGAAGGCGCGGACGAGGAGGACCTGCAGGGCATCCGCGCGGAGTCCACGCGCATGAACATGCGCGCCATCGCCGGCCCACCTCAACGCCAGCCGCGCCATCCCG
>NZ_JBKGHJ010001055.1:0-1110 GCF_046520365.1 Corallococcus sp. 4LFB | reverse complement strand
GCCCTGCCCCTCACGGTGGCGAACGCCGCCAGGTAGAAGGGCCGGCCCGGCGCGGCGCCACGTGAGGGGCAGGGCGAAGATGGCCAGGCCGTGGCCGCTCCACAGCGAGCCCGCCAGCAGCACGTCGAACAGCAGCGGCCAGAGCGTCCCCGCCGTGGGCAGCAGCCACAGCATGGGGATGGCGCTGATGCCCAGCGAGCAGCACATCAGCACCGGCTGCGCGCCAGCCGGTCGATGGCGCGGCCCCACAGGGGCGCCGTCAGCACGCGCACCCCGGCCACCGCCGCCGCGTGCAGCGCCATGACGACGAAGGTCATCTTGAGGTTCTGCAGGCTGTGCAGCGCGAAGAAGGGCGCGGACACGCCCACCGCCGCGTTCCACGCCACCTGGTACAGGAGCACCCGCCGCGCGCCGTCGTCCTTCCAGGGCAGCAGCGCCGCCTTGAGCTCCAGCCTCGGCGCGGTGCCCGGGGGCGCGGGGTCATGCTGCGCGGCCATCATCAGCGTGGTGACGACGCCCATGACGCACGCGGCGAGCGCCAGCAGCGGCAGCGCCAGGCCCACCCCGTCCAGCCCCTTGAGCCGGTCCATCAGCAGGCCCGCGGTGAGCGACGCGGCGGTGCCCATCAGCGTGGTGAGCGCGGTGCGCTTGCCGAAGAAGCGGCCCCGCACGGCGCCGGGGACCAGCTCCCCCATCCACGCCACCCAGGCGTTGTTGCCCACCACGGCCAGCACCGCGGAGGCCCCCGCCACGCCCATCAGCAGGTGCTGCTGTCCCTCCAGGGACAGGCCCAGCCACGGCATCAACGCCATGGGGAGCAGGGCGAGCCGGGACAGGCACACCGCCGTCAGCGCCACCCGCCGGTGGCCGAAGCAGAGGGTGAGCCACGCGGCGGGGAACTGCACGAACTGCGCGAAGAACGGCAGTGCCGTCATCACCCCCACCAGGAAGGGCCCCAGCTTCAGCGCGATGGCCCACGCGGTGAGCACCGTGGGGCCCGCGCACGCGGTGAACACCTCCGCGAACATCCCCTCCACGATGGACACCTTCAGCGACGCGCGGAGGCGCCGGTGCAGGGGCGGGCCTGGCGGCCGTCAGGGCGGGGGGGCC
>NZ_JBKGHJ010001054.1:0-1110 GCF_046520365.1 Corallococcus sp. 4LFB | reverse complement strand
GCGAAGTGCACAACCACTACGGCCCCACCGAGACGACTGTCGGTGTCCTTGCTGGCCGTGTGCACCTGCCTGCTTCGACTCCCGCGCCCCTGACCGGGACGACTGGCGAGGCGCTCGCCGGCCACGCGCAGCAGCCCGCGTCGACTGCCGTGTCCATGACTGGCGCGACCGGCGGGGCGCAACAACTCGCTGCGGCTTCCGTGCCGCTGGGCTGGCCCTTGGCCCATTCGCGCCTCTACGTCCTGGACGCTTCGCTGCGGCCCACGCCGCTGGGCGTCCCGGGCGAGCTCTTCGTCGGCGGCGCACAGGTGACTCGCGGCTACCTCGCTCGTCCCGACCTCACAGCCGAGCGCTACGTGCCGGACCCCTTCAGCCCGGCCCCCGGCGCTCGCATGTACCGCACGGGCGACCGCGTGCGCTGGCTCTCCGATGGCCGCGTGGAGTTCCTCGGCCGCGTGGACTTCCAGGTGAAGGTGCGGGGCTTCCGCGTGGAGCCCGGCGAAGTCGCCACCGTGCTTCGCGGGCTGGAGGGCGTGCACGAGGCCGTCGTCGTGGCCCGCCAGGACTCCCCCGGCGACACGCGCCTCGTCGCCTACGTTGTTCCTTCCTCGGGCACTCTCGACGTCGCCTCCGTGCGTGCTCTGCTCCAGCAGCGGCTGCCCGAGTACATGGTGCCCTCCGCCTTTGTCGTGCTGGAGGCCCTGCCCCTCACGCCCAATGGCAAGGTGGACCGCAAGGCCCTGCCCGTTCCCCAGGCCTCCACTTCTTCCACGGGCTACGTCTCCCCGAGCACCCCCACCGAGGAACTGCTCGCGTCCCTCTGGGCCGAAGTGCTGCGCGTGGAGCGCGTCGGCATCGCGGAGGACTTCTTCGCCCTGGGTGGCCACTCGCTGCTGGCCACGCAGCTGGTCTCCCGCATCCGTGCCGCCTTCGGAGTGGAGGTGCCGCTGCGCGCGCTCTTCGAGGCCCCCACCATCGCGGCCCTCGCCCCGCGCATCGAGGCCGCGCGACAGGCCCGTGCCTTCCAGGCACCTCCGCTGGTGCCGGCACCTCGAACGGGGGAGCTGCCGCTGTCCTTCGCGCAGCAGCGCCTGTGGTTCATTGATCAGC
>NZ_JBKGHJ010001053.1:0-1114 GCF_046520365.1 Corallococcus sp. 4LFB | reverse complement strand
GGTGGTAGAAGCCCACCGGCACACCGAAGGTGAGGTGGTCGAAGGCCCCCGCCGAGACACTGCCCGGCGCGTAGTGCCGCTCCGTCAGCGCCTTCTGCACTTCATCGAGGGCAGCCTGGTACGGAGGTGGGAGGTCGGCGCGCTTCGCCCAGAGACCCTGTCCTCGAGCGCCATCGCTCGCAGGACTGCTGGAGAGCATGTCCCGGCCCGCGCGCCCCAGTCCGCGCAGCACGTCGCGCGCCTGCTCTCCCCGCTCCGGGAAGCCTTCCAGCGGCAGGCCGCGCCGCTTCAGCTCCTCGCGGACGAAGGGCATGCTCCCCAGCGTCTCGCCCAGCTGCTTTTCGCGGGCGAGCAACTGCACCACCTCGCGCAGCTCGTCGTCAAAGGCCGAGTGGAGGACGAAGAGGGCGAGCACCTCGGAATAGGGCGCGCCGTACTTCTCGACGGACGTGACGAGGAAGGCCGCGCGCTTGCGGCCGAGAGCCTCCGAGGCCCGCGCGTCCAGCGGCCCCAAGGCCCCCAGGCGGACCGCGTCCCAGTCCTCCAGCGCCTCCACCAACGCGGCCATGTCCACCCCGCGCTGCATGGCCACGAATTCCGAGGGCGAGGCACACGCAAGAAAGGGCTCCAGCACCTCCCGGCTGGACTCCAGGTGGGGCCAGCCCGAG
The DNA here is from genome assembly GCF_046520365.1 of Corallococcus sp. 4LFB. NCBI lineage: Bacteria > Pseudomonadati > Myxococcota > Myxococcia > Myxococcales > Myxococcaceae > Corallococcus > Corallococcus sp. 4LFB. The sequence continues at coordinate 446 of NZ_JBKGHJ010001053.1, read as the reverse complement.
GGCACGGGCCTTTCTCCACAGACGACGGACCCACCGCTGGCGACCGACTTCTTGCCAGGCGCTCCCGCGCCCTCGCTCGCATCCACCAGGGGCTCGCGTCGAAGGCCCAAGGGCTCCTCCGCCCCCGCCGCCGCGCTCCTCACCGCCTGGGTGGACGCGGAGAAGGGCCTGAGGGCCAGGGTGGCCCCGTGGCCCGACTTCGCGGGCAACGAGGCACAGCCCGCGCTCAGCAGCGCCACCACCAGCGCCAGGCCAGGCCCGCCGCGCAGCCGCCGCTCAGCGAGCATGGTCCACCCCCAGCCCCACGGCCGCGACGGCACCCGGCCTCGGCGGCCGTCCGGCGTGGGAACAGCAGCGTGCCGCCCTGCCCCACCGCGTAGAGGCCGCCTTCCAGGAGGCGCCACCGGGCCTCGCCCGAGACGAGGTAGCGCGCCGCCGGCTGGCCC
>NZ_JBKGHJ010001052.1:0-1122 GCF_046520365.1 Corallococcus sp. 4LFB | reverse complement strand
CACCTCGCGCGCCAGCTGCTCCACCTGCGCGGGCCCACCAGCGCCATGCGCGCCGCCACCTCCGTCAGGGGCATCCACGTGGGCCCCTGCGCCTGCACCAGCGGCAGGTCCGGCGGCGGCGGGAGCGCCACGTCCCCCTCCTGCGCCAGCGGGTGCGTCCCCGTCAGCACCTCCAGCAGCACCAGCCCCAGCGAGAACTGGTCGCTCCGCGCGTCCACGGGCTCGCGCCGCAGCGCCTCCGGCGAGGCGTACGCCACGTCCCCCTTCACCAGCGGGCGGCTGGTGATCTCCCGGCCCGGCAGCGTGGAGAAGGCGGCGGTGAAGTTCGTCAGCTTCACCTCGCCGTGCACGCCCAGGCGCAGGTTCCGGGGGCTCACGTCCCGGTGCACGATGCCCAGCGGCCGGTTCCACTCGTCCCGCAGCGTGTGCGCGTGGTGCAGCGCCTCCGCCACCTCGGAGACGACCCACGCCCCGAAGGCCGGGGACATGGGCTTGCGCCGCATGGCCACCAGGTTGAGCACCGTGTCCAGCGACCGGCCCTCCACGTACTCCATCACCACGTGCGGGACGCCCCGGTACGCCTTCAGGTGGTAGACCTTCGCGATGCCCGGGTGGTTGAGCCGGAACGTCAGCTCCACCTCCTCCACCAGCCGGCGGCGCTCCACGAAGCCGGACGGGTTGCGCAGCCGCTTGATGACCACCGGGCCGCCCATCCCGCCCCGGTAGCGCCGCCGCGCCAGCATCAGCAGCTCCCCGGTGGCGCGCACCTCCAGCTTGCGCACGAACTCGAAGGCCGTGCCTCCCACCGTGAACAGCACGCGCGGCCGGCGGGGCACGCCGGGGATCTCCTCCGTCGTCGTATCGGGCGTCTTCATGTCCTGCCTTTCAACCTGTCAGGTCGAGCGGGAATCGCTCGACCCCGCAGGTAGCACAAACCCTGTCGTGGGGAAAACCTCCAGGGTCGTGTGGCGGGCGCAGGACACGTGGGGTTCATCCGCCCCGGCGCAATCCCAGACGCCGCAGCCACTGCTCCCACCGCCGCCGCCACGCCAGCCGCCGGGCCAGCCACCAGGGCATGGGCGGGGGCAGGGGCGCGGCCAGCCCCGGCACCGGTCCGGGCGG
>NZ_JBKGHJ010001051.1:0-1126 GCF_046520365.1 Corallococcus sp. 4LFB | reverse complement strand
CGGCCGCGCAGCCGCAGCAGCGCAACGCCCGGGGTGGGCAGGCGGCGCAGCAGGCCTCGAAGTCCGCTCAGGCACAGGCTCCCGCGAAGGGCGCGGAGGCGGACGAGCGCTCGCTGCAGGTCGAGGAGGATCCGGCGTTCCGGGAGGCCGTCCGCAAGCTCGCGGAGAAGTCCGCCAGCCTGGGACGCTTCTATGCGTTCGCCGCGATGAAGACTGAGGACCGCGCGCGCGTCCTGAAGGCAGTAGAAGGAATGGGTGGAGTGAAGGTGGCGGCGGAAGGTGAAGGCCGCAACCGACGCGTGGTGTTCACCCCGGCGAAGCCCGCCCCGATGCCCAAGCGGAGCCTGCTGCCGGACGACGACGAAGACGACGTCGACGCCTGAGCAGGTGCCCGCTCGGGGCCGCCGGCGGGCGTGAGAGGAGCGAATGGGTAAGGCGAAGGGATTGAAAGACAAGCTGTATGGCGCGGCGGTGCTGAAGATGAGCTTCCGCCTGCGAGGGGACGAAGAGTCCCCGGCCTTCCGCTTCGTCTATCCGGGCGTGCTGCGCGACCTGGAGGTCGACGACGCCGAGGTGGAGAAGTACATCGAGCAGCACCGCGACGACGTGGAGCGCGCCGCCCGCGGCTCCACCCCGCCGCAGGGGCCCCGGTAGGACTTCGGGGCGGGCGTCATGCGCGTGCGACCGTCTTCCGGTGGCCTCCCTGCCCCGCCATGACGCCTGAGTCCGCCACCATCGTCGCGCTCGCCACCGCGCCCGCCGCGGGGGCGGTGGGCATCCTCCGGGTGTCCGGACCGGCCGCGCTGGAGGTGGGCCATGGGCTCGCGCCTGGGGTTCCGGCGTCCCCGACTCCGCGCCATGCGTACCTGGCGTCGTTCGTGGACGCGGCGGGCGGGGTGCTGGACGAGGGCCTGTTCCTCTACTTCCAGGCCCCCCGGTCCTTCACCGGCGAGGACGTGGTGGAGCTGCACGCGCATGGCAGCCCGCGCCTCCTGCGGCTGCTGCTCGCGCGGGCGCTGGAGGACGCGCGCGTGCGTCCGGCGCTCCCCGGGGAGTTCACCCGGCGCGCGTTCCTCCACGGCCGCATCGACCTGACCCGCGCGGAGGCGGTCGCGGACCTGGTGGC
>NZ_JBKGHJ010001050.1:0-1129 GCF_046520365.1 Corallococcus sp. 4LFB | reverse complement strand
CGAGGCGGCTTGGCCCCGGCGCGGCGGCCTTCGGGCCTCCGGGCGCCCTGCAGCGCGGTCGTCACCGGCCGCGACTGCACCAGGTAGAAGCGGCCGTCCTGCTCCGCCCACTCGAGTGCTGGGGCCCCATAGTGCCGCTCCACGCGCAGCCCCAGGCGCGCCAGCTCCAGCACCTGCACGTCCGTGAGCACCCGCGCGCGGGCCTGCTCCGGCGTGAGGTCCTCGCGCCGCTCGCGGCCCACGCCTTCGCGCACCAGGCGGAAGGCCTTCTCGCCCACGCGGGCCTCCAGGATGCGGGGCCCCGCGCGGTCCACGACGTAGGTGTCCGGCTCCACCTGTCCGCCCACGACGACCTCCCCCAGGCCGAAGGCCCCCTCGATGACCAGGTGCCCGCGGTCGCCGCTGGCCGGGTCCACGGTGAACATGACGCCCGAGCGCGTCGAGTCCACCATGGCCTGCACCACCACGGCGATCTCCGGCACCTCCGTGAGCCCCTGGGCCTTGCGGTAGGCCACCACGCGCGGGGTGAAGGCCGAGGCCCAGCACGCCCGCACGCGCTCGATGAGCGCGTCGTCGCCCACCACGTTGGTGAACGACTCGTGCATGCCCGCGAAGGAGGTGGTGGCGGTGTCCTCCGCGGTGGCGGACGAGCGCACCGCGACGGCGGAGCCCTCCCTCAGCTGGTGGTAGGCGGCGAGGATGCCGGCGTGCAGCCCGTCCGGCAGGGGCGCCTGGAGCACCAGGTCGCGCAGCGCCTGCGTGAGCCCGGCGAGCGACCCCGCGTCGTCCGGATCCACGCGCTGCCACAGCTCGCGCAGCCGGGCGCGCACGGGCTCCAGGGCGTGCTGGAAGGCGGCGGCGGTGATGACGAAGCCCGGCGGCACGGGCAGCCCGGCGCGCGTCAGCTCTCCCAGGTTGGCGCCTTGCCTCCGGCCTGGGCCACGTCCTCGCGGGACAGGGCGTCGAACCAGAGGATGGACGGGCGCCGGGGCCTGCCGGGGTTCCGGTGCCTGGGCGGTGGGCTCGTGGGGGAAGGGACGGGTCCGATGGTCTTGCTCGCGCGGCGGGCGTCCGGCTCGGTGCGCTCCGCGCTCCGCCACTCGGGGCGCGCTCCGGGCGCACGCCGTCG